>CAKRTY010000070.1 GCA_934402125.1 uncultured Anaerosacchariphilus sp.
CCAGGTAATACAGATATTTTACATGGGGCAGCGGATGGTATACAAAGATGTTGTCCACATAGAAGGTATGCTTCGGCAGCTCCAGTCCACACTCCCGCAGCAGCTTGGTGCGGTAAATGACGGAGTGCATCAGGATATACTGTCCTTTATGCAGGAATTTCACATCGTCCCAGGTGAACACCTGATCCTGTGGAAAAGCGGAACGGTAGCTCATGACCTTCTTGCGCTTGACGCCCTCTTTTTCATAGACGAAATTGCTGATCAGCATATCCACCATGGGCTTTGCGCCTGCCAGCTTCTCCAGGGTCTTTAAGATCTCCTTATAAGCGGAAATGGATACCCAGTCGTCGCTGTCCACCACCTTGAAATAAAGGCCGGTAGCGTTGCGGAGACCCGCGTTGACTGCCTCGCCGTGGCCGCCGTTTTCCTGATGGACCGCCTTAACGATGGTCGGATATTTTTCCGCGTATTCGTCCGCAATGGCCGCGGTACCGTCCTTGGATCCGTCGTCCACAATGATAATCTCCACTTCCTCGCCGCCTGCCAGCAGGGAATGGATGCAGTTACGCATATAGGCTTCCGAATTATAACAGGGAATTGCTACAGATAAAAGTTTCATGCGTCCTCCTTTTTACGCCAGAGAGCGGGCAAGGGCAATAGCTCTGGCTGCCATGGCGTCAATGTTATAGTATTTGTACTCCGCAAGTCTGCCCAGAAGGTGGAAATCCGGCAGCTTCGCCGCCAGCTCCGCGTACTTCTGATACAGCGCGTTATTTTCCTCGTTCATAATCGCGTAATACGGAATCTCACCCTCCGCGCCGGTATAGGCGAAGGGGTATTCCTTTACGATGGTGGTGCTGTCAGCCTTCTGTCCGGTCAGATACTTAAACTCGGTAATCCGGGTGTAATCCTCGCTGACCGTATAGTTGACTACGCTGTGTCCCTGATAATCCGGCCGGTCGTAATGTTCAAAATCAAAACGCAGGGTCCGGTAGGGAAGCCGTCCGAAACGGCAATCAAAGAGCTCGTCCACCGGACCGGTGTAAATGACCGTACCGGTAAACTCCTGACCCTGGATCCGTACCTTTCCCTCTTCCTCAGAGATATCCAGCGCGTCCTTTGCGTCTGTGCCGGTACGTACCTCGATATTCGGATGATCCAGGATCTTCTCAAACATGGGCGTGAAGCCATGGAGCGGCATGCCCTGGTATTTGTCGCCAAAATACCGGTTATCATAGGAAATGACCACCGGAACCCGGCCCGTTACCGCCGGATCGATCTCCTCCGGCGTCTGTCCCCACTGCTTCATGGTATAGCGCAGAAATACATTTTCATAGACAAAATCCGCGATGGCGCGCAGCTCCTCATCCTGCTGCTCCCGGAGCTTCAGGATCGGCACCCGGGCACCAAAGCCGAAGGTATCCACCAGCTTCTTTTCCAGGACGGCGGCTTTTTCCTCGCCGTAGACCATTTTCAGGGTATTCAGATTGAAGGGAACCGGCAGAAGCTTGTCTCCCACCCGGGCCACTACCTCATGGCCAAAGGCGTACCAGTCGGTGAAACGGGACAACCACTCATAGACCTCCTCATTGCCGGTGTGGAAGATATGCGGGCCGTACCAGTGAACCAGGATGCCATATTCATCCTTTCCATCGTAGCAGTTGCCGCCGATATGGTGTTTCTTTTCCAGTACCAGAACCTTCTTGCCCTGCTCCTCCGCCAGCACTCTGGCTGCCGCAGCGCCTGCGATTCCGGAACCGATGATAATGCAGTCGTACATGATAAATCGTTCCTCCATAAAACTCTAGTATCTATGCTTAAAATATTCCGTGTAAGCCGCGAAGGCCGCCGGAATCGAATATTTTTCTTCCATCTGCTGCTTTTCCACGAAGAACAGCTTTTCCGGATTGCCTTGCTGCTCCGGCTCCTCCACCTTCACCACATAGCCTTCCATATGCCATTCGATATGGCTGAAGATGTGCTTTGCCGCCGGAAGCTCCTGAATCCGAATGGGCGACAGCCCTGCTTCCTTCACATAATCCAGCACCTGATCCGGCTTTAGATGGCCCTCCAGGTTGGGCAGCTCGTAGAGCCCCGCCAGAAGCCCTTTTGCGGGCCGCTTCCGAAGCGCCGCCTGATTGTCCGACACCAGCACCAGAACCGTCTTATCCTGGATTCTGCGGCTTTTGGGCGGTGTTTTTTTCGGAAGCTCTGTCTCCACGCCCTCCTGATGGGCCTGGCAGAATGCCGCCAGCGGACATTCCCCGCACCGGGGCGCGCCGTTTGGAACGCAGACGATGGCTCCCAGCTCAATCAGGGACTGGGCGAAATCTCCGGCCCGCTCTGCCGGAATCACAGCCTTCACTTCCTGCTCAAAGCGCCGTTTCACCGACTGCTTCAGGATATCGTCATAGCTTTTCTCAATCCGGGAAAGCACCCGGAGCACATTGCCGTCTACGGCCGGATAGGGCAGGCCGAAGGCGATGGACGCAATGGCTCCTGCCGTATAGCTTCCGATTCCCGGTAAATCCAGAATTGCTTCAAAATCCGCCGGCATTTCACCGTCATATTCTGCCGTCAGCTTCTGCGCCGCCTTTTGCATATTCCGCACCCGGTTATAATATCCTAACCCTTCCCACAGCTTCAGAATCTGATCCTCCGGAGCCTCCGCCAGGTCGCGGATACCGGGAAGTGCCGTCATAAAGCGCTCAAAATAGGGCTTTACCGCTTCCACTCTCGTCTGCTGCAGCATGATTTCCGATACCCAGACCCGATATGGGGTGGGCTGCTCCCGCCAGGGAAGAACGCGCGCGTGGGCGTCATACCAGGCCAGCAGAGGTTCTACTATGTCACCTAACTGGCTGTCGCCCACTGCCGTGGCAGATATTTTTTTCTGCTCTTCTTTTTCTATATTATAATCTACCTTCAAATCTTTTTTCAAAAATAAACCTCAGATTTCTATTTTGCCTAAAGACAAACTTTAATTTCTCTATCTATCCTCAACTCGTCCGGCCTCACGATACAATCATAGGCCAGAATCTTCACGCCCGCCTTCGCCGCCCGTCTGAGGGCTTCTCCAAACGCCGGGTGAGTCCGATCGTTGGGCTCCAGACGCGTGACGCCCTTCATCTGAATTACGAAAAGCAGCCAGGCGTCATAACCGGCCTTGCGGCACTGTATCAGCTCTTCGATATGCTTCACGCCCCGCTCTGTGGGCGCGTCCGGAAAACGGGCCACGCCGTCCTCCTCCAGAGTCACGCCCTTGACCTCCATAAAGGCTTTCCGTCCTTCATATTCCAGGTAGAAGTCAAACCGGGAATTCTCATACCGGCACTCAGGCTTTACGAAGATGTCTGTCGTGCCAAGTCCACCTGCCTTCAGCCATTCCGCCGCCACCTGGTTGGGGGCCTGGGAATCCATATTGATCCACTGCTCTCCCTTTTTTACGGCTATCAGATCAAGGGCCGTCTTCCGGGCCGGGTTATGGGAACGCTGCACATACAGCTCCGCCCCCGGGACCAGCAACTCCTTACAGCGGCCTGTATTTTTTACATGGCAGATTTCCTGTCGGCCATTCTGCTCCACGTAAGCGATAAAACGGTTGGGACGGGAGAGAAAACGGGCCGGTTCCATCTGTTCATACTTCATACGTCACCTATTGTACTGTCATTCTTTTAATATGTAAGAGAATCTTTCTTAATTTTTTGTAAATTCGCCCCGGTAGTCCTCCATCAGCTTCTCAAAGGCCGCCATGGAATCCACGATAGTCTTCTCCGCCACGCAATAGGAAATGCGCACATAGCCCGGACAGCCGAAATCATCGCTGGGAACCAGCAGCAGATCGTATTGCTTTGCCCGCTCGCAGAAGGCGTAAGCGTCCTCCTCCAGGGCTTTCATAAACAGGTAAAAGGCTCCCTGGGGTTTGACGCAGGTGTAACCGATCCGCTGCAGGCCCTCCACCAGGATATCCCGGTTTTTCTTATAAGCGGAAATATCGCCGGTATCGTCCACGCACTTTGCCACCACCTGCTGAAACAGGGAGGGCGCGCACACAAAGCCCAGCACCCGGGCAGCGCCTGCGATAGCCGGAGCCACGTGCTCATAATCGGCGATCCGATCCGGAATCACGATATAACCGATTCGCTCGCCCGGCAGAGACAGAGACTTACTGTAGGAATAGCAGACCAGCGTATCGTTATAATATTTTGTCAGATAAGGCACCCAGATATCATCATACACGATCTCCCGATAAGGCTCATCGGTAATCAGATAAATGGGAGCGCCGTATTCTTCCTCTTTCTTTTTCAGAATTGCGCAAAGTTTCCGGATTGTTTCTTCGGAATACACAACTCCCGAGGGATTGTTGGGCGTATTTACGATAACCAGCTTCGTCTTCGACGTAACAGCCTGCTCAAAAAGCTCCGTATCAATCTGAAAATCCGGAAGCTGTGCCGGAATTACGTGAAGCTTCGCTCCCAGACCCTCTACCCAGACCCGGTATTCCGGAAAGAAGGGCGCAAAGGTAATCGCTTCCTCACCCGGATTCAGAAGAGCTTTCAGACAGATATTTATGGAAGCAGCTGCTCCACAGGTCATGAAGATATTTTCCATGCGGAAGTTTTCTCCAAACCGGCGGTTCAGGGACTCGGCAATGGCGGTACGCACCTTCGGATCGCCCGGCGCCGGAGAGTAAGCGTGAAGCTTCTCGGGCGGCAGCTCCAGCAGCTCCAGGATCGCCTGCTTTACCGAATCCGGAGCCGGAATGCTGGGATTGCCCAGGCTGAAATCATAGACCTTGTCCTCGCCCACCTCGGCCTTTCTCTTTAGACCGTAAGAAAAAATTTCTCTGATAACAGAGCTCTTGCTGCCAAGCTCATAGCACTCCTGTGATATCATCTTTTCATCCTCCTCTGTGGAGCCTTTCGGTTCCTGTCATCATTCTGACTGCATACTTGTTATCATTTTACTATTCACCGCCAAAAAGTGCAAGAAAAAACGCCCCCAGCCGGATTTCTCCGGCCCGGGGGCGCTCCATTTACATTTCGAACAATCTGCTCAGGCTTATACCAGCTCCAGAAGTACTTCCATAGCTGCGTCACCCTTACGCTGACCGATCTTTACGATTCTGGTGTAACCACCATTGCGGTTTGCGTACTTCGGTGCGATCTCGTCGAACATCTTCGCTGCCAGATCTACCTTCTTGGTGTTCTTCTTCTTTCCTGCTGCTGCGGTCGGAACCTCAGTTACAGTGTAGAGAACCTTCAGCATCTGACGTCTAGCATGCAGTCTGGACGGCTGATCCTTCTTAATGGTCTTCTCTACTTCGTCGTATACGGTAACTTTCTTTCCGTCTACAACTTCCTTTACACGCTTTCCATCAGCGTCCTTACGCGGAACCTTAGCGGTTACAGTAACGGTATCGAAGTTATCCTTCTCCTTTACTGCCAGTGCGATCAATCCCTCAGCAATCTTGCGAACTTCCTTCGCCTTAGCCTCGGTTGTTACAATCTTGCCGTTCTCCAGAAGAGCGGTTACCTGATTTCTCAGGAGCGCCTTTCTCTGGCTGGATGTTCTGCTCAGTTTTCTATACTTTGCCATTTTAATTTTCCTCCATCTGTGGAGCCGCATCCCCATGCGTCTTCGGTCTTACTGGGGAGGGCTTTCTTCCATAGTGTTTATGCGGGTGAAGAATCTTATTCCTCACTCGGGTTGAGCTGGAGACCCAGCTCTTTCAGTTTTGCAAGCACTTCCTCAAGAGACTTACGACCCAGGTTACGAACCTTCATCATATCCTCCGGAGTTCTGTTGCAAAGCTCTTCTACTGTATTAATTCCTGCTCTCTTCAGGCAGTTGAAGGAACGAACGGAAAGCTCCAGCTCGTCAATGCTCATTTCAAGCACTTTTTCCTTCTCATTGTCCTCTTTCTCTACCATAACCTCTGCGGTCTTGGCATTCTCGGACAGGTCGATGAACAGATTCAGATGCTCGCTTAATACTTTTGCAGCAAGGCTGACAGCCTCATCCGGAACCAGAGTTCCGTTTGTATACACATCAAGTGTCAGCTTGTCATAGTCAGTGACCTGACCTACACGGGTATCCTGCACTGTCATATTTACTCGCTCAACGGGTGTGTAGATAGAATCGATCGCAATCACTCCGATAGGAAGATCCGGATTCTTATTCTTCTCTGCACTCACATAGCCTCTGCCCTTCGTAATCGTCAGCTCCATGTACAGCTTGCTGTCTGCGCCGCCGTTCAGATGAGCGATGACAAGCTCCGGGTTCAGAATCTCGATATCGGGATCCGCCTGAATATCAGCTGCTGTGACTACGCCCTCTCCATCAAACTCGATGTAGGCGATCTTTGCTTCGTTGCTGTCACTTGTATTCCGAATGGCCAGATTCTTGATGTTCATGATGATCTCAGTTACATCTTCCTTTACGCCCGGAATGGAACTGAATTCATGCAGAACGCCTTCGATCTTCACCTGGCTGACTGCTGCACCCGGTAACGAAGAAAGCATGATTCTTCTCAGTGAATTGCCCAGTGTCGTACCATAGCCTCTCTCAAGCGGCTCAACCACAAATTTTCCATACTTCTTATCATTTGAAATCTCTGCAATCTCAATTTTCGGTTTATTAAACTCGAACACTAAAAGGCTCCTCCTTCACATTTTGTTTGGGTGTTATGCTGCCGATCTAATACTATACTCCGGATTACTTAGAATACAGCTCGACGATAAGCATCTCATCAACCGGAACATCGATCACTTCTCTGGACGGAAGCTCCTTAACGGTTCCCTTCAGAGCCTCCAGGTCAGACTCAAGCCATTCCGGAGTCAGTCTTCCTGCAGTTGCCTCTACGATATCCTTATATCTCTGAGATCCCTTGCACTTCTCTTTGATTTCGATTACGTCGCCAGCCTTTACAAGGTAGGACGGAATGTTTACCTGCTTGCCGTTTACGAGAACGTGCTTGTGATCTACGATCTGACGAGCCTCTCTTCTGGTTCTTGCAAGACCCAGACGGAAAACAACGTTGTCCAGTCTGCTCTCCAGGATAACCATCAGGTTCTCACCGGTCATGCCCTTCATCTTATCCGCTTTCTTGTAGTAGTTACGGAACGGCTTCTCAAGTACGCCGTAGATGAATTTTGCTTTCTGCTTCTCACGAAGCTGAAGTCCGTACTCGGACATCTTTCTGTTTGCTCTCTTTAACTCTCTTGTGGACTTCTTATCAATTCCTAATACTGTCGGCTCCAGACCAAGGGAACGACATCTTTTTAAAACCGGAACACGATTGACTGCCATAACTTACGTACCTCCTAAATTAGACTCTTCTACGCTTGGGCGGACGGCATCCGTTGTGCGGAACGGGTGTTACGTCACGAATACTGGTTACCTCCAGACCACATGCCTGAAGTGCACGGATTGCTGCCTCACGGCCTGAACCTGGTCCCTTAACCATAACGTCTACAGTCTTGAGTCCATGTACTAAAGCTGCCTTGGTTGCAGTCTCAGCTGCCATCTGTGCAGCATACGGAGTAGATTTCCTTGAACCTCTAAATCCCAGACCACCGGCACTTGCCCATGACAGAGCGTTTCCTTCCGTATCTGTCAGAGTAACGATTGTGTTGTTAAAAGATGACTGAATATGTGCCTGTCCGCGTTCAACGTTTTTCTTTACGCGCTTTTTTGTCACTTTCTTTGTAACTTTCGCCATTTTAAACTAACCTACTTTCT
>CAKRTY010000071.1 GCA_934402125.1 uncultured Anaerosacchariphilus sp.
GTGGAGGCCCTGGCCCAGGTAGGGGCGGTGGCGATCCTGTCCCTGCCGGAAAATCAGGGAAAGACGGCGTATTTCGGGGCCATTGATAAATGTAAATTTAAGGGAAAGGTGGTTCCCGGCGACAAGCTTCGCCTGGAGACCCGGATTATCCGGCGGAAGGGCCCGGTGGGCGTAGGCGAGGCCGTGGCCAGCGTGGACGGCCGGGTCGTGGTCCGCGCGGAGCTGACCTTCATGATCGGATAATCGGATAAGGAGTTTCGTATGATTAGAAAAGTGCTTGTGGCAAACCGCGGGGAAATCGCGGTGCGTATCATCCGCGCCTGCCGTGAGATGGGAATCGAGACGGTGGCCGTCTATTCTGAGGCAGATCGGGAGGCGCTCCACGCCAAGCTGGCGGACGAGGCGATCTGTATCGGTCCGGCGGCTCTGGCGGACAGCTACCTGTCCATGGAGAAAATCATCAGCGCCACGATTATTTCCGGCGCGGACGCTATCCATCCGGGCTTCGGTCTCTTATCCGAGAACAGCCGGTTCGCGGAGCTCTGCGAGAAATGCGGGATTATCTTCGTAGGCCCCGGATCCGACGTGATTGCCAGACTGGGCAATAAACAGGAGGCCCGCAATACCATGACGGCGGCGGGCGTTCCGGTGATTCCGGGTACCGAGGAGGCCGTGTTTGATCCGAAAAAGGGCGCAGAGGAAGCGGCCCGTATCGGCTATCCGGTCATGATTAAGGCGGCTCTGGGCGGCGGCGGCAAGGGAATGCGCGTGGCGGAAAATCCGGAGGAATTTGAGAAAAATTTTCTGCTGGCCCAGACGGAGGCCCGTCAGGCCTTCGGCGACGATTCCATGTATATCGAGCATTTCATCACCCATCCCCGTCATATTGAATTTCAGATTCTGGCGGATAGCTTTGGAAATGTGATTCATCTGGGGGAGCGGGACTGTTCCATTCAGCGGAATCACCAGAAGATGATTGAGGAGGCGCCAAGCGCCGCCCTTTCCGAGGAAATGCGCCGGAAGATGGGCGAGACGGCGGTGCGGGCCGCCAAGGCAGCAGGCTATGTGAACGCCGGAACCATTGAGTTCTTGCTGGAAAAAAACGGAAACTTTTATTTCATGGAGATGAATACCCGGATCCAGGTGGAGCATCCGGTGACTGAGTGGATCACCGGGATCGATCTCATCAAGGAGCAGCTTCGGATCGCTTCGGGAAAACGGCTTGGGATCACCCAGGATCAGGTGCAGGTGAGCGGCCATTCCATCGAGGTGCGTATCAATGCGGAGAAGCCGGAGGAGAATTTCCGTCCCTGTCCGGGTACGGTGACAGGACTCCATCTGCCCGGCGGCAAGGGCATCCGGATCGATTCCGCTATCTACAGCGGCTATACGATTCCGCCCTATTACGATTCCATGATTGCGAAAATCAGTGTCTGGGCCAGAACCAGGGGCGAGGCGATCCGGAAAATGGAGAGCGCCCTGGGCGAGGTCATCATCGAGGGCGTGGACACCAATGTGAATTACCAGTACGGAATCCTGGAGGATGAGGATTTTCGGAAGGGAAATGTGGATATTGAGTTCATCAACCAACGGGAACAGAAGTATTCATAGGTTAAGGAGATAGAGGAGCAGACGTATTCATATGAATCTGGATCATGTATTTAAAAAGACGAAAAAACGAATCTTCAGCGGCAGCGTCCGGCGTCCGGAGGTACCGGAGGGCCTGCTGGCCCGGTGCAACATGTGCGGCGGCGCTATCGTGGCGGAGGACGTAAGAGAGGGTTATTATATATGTCCCAGATGCAGGGGCTATTTCCGGGTACCGGCCTGGGAGCGGATCGACCGTGTGGCCGACCCGGAGAGCTTCGAGGAATGGGATCCGGATCTGGTGGGCGGCAATCCGCTGGAGTACGAGGGCTATGGGGAGAAACTGGCGGCTGCCCGCTTAAAGACCCGGCTTCGGGAAGCGGTTGTCACCGGAAAATGCCGGATTGGCGGCCGGGAGGCGGTCTTAGGCGTCATGGACGGTCGTTTTCTCATGGCCAGCATGGGCGAGGCTGTGGGTGAGAAAATCACCCGGGCCGCAGAGCGGGCGACGGATCTTGGCCTGCCGCTCATTCTGTTTACCTGCTCCGGCGGAGCGCGGATGCAGGAGGGCATTCTGTCCCTGATGCAGATGGCGAAGACCAGCGCGGCCCTGAAGCGGCATTCGGACGCGGGGCTTCTCTATATCACTGTGCTCACCGACCCCACCACCGGCGGGGTGACGGCCAGCTTTGCCATGGAGGGCGATATCATTCTGGCGGAGCCGGGAGCCCTCGTGGGCTTTGCAGGCCCCCGGGTCATCGAGCAGACCACAGGGCAGAAGCTGCCCAAGGGCTTTCAGCGGGCCGAGTTCCTGCTGGAGCATGGCTTCGTAGACCGGATTGTGGAGCGCGGGGAGCTGAAAAAGACCTTAAGCGACCTGCTTAAGCTTCATGAGAAGCCTGAGCATGGCGCAGAGAAGGAAAAGGCGGCGTCCGGAGCAGGACGTGCGATGAAGGACAAGCCGGGTGCAGAGCGGACAGCCTGGGAGCGGGTGCTCTTATCCAGGGATAAAAAGCGGCCCCGGGGACACGCCTATATCGAAGCCATGTTTGAGCATTTCTATGAGCTTCACGGAGACCGGCTGTTTGCGGACGACGGGGCGGTTCTGGGCGGAATCGGAAGCTTCCGGGGACGTCCGGTGACGGTCATTTCCCAGGAGAAGGACTACAATTTCGGAATGTGCTCCCCGGACGGCTACCGGAAGGCCTTAAGGCTTATGCGCCAGGCGGAGAAATTCGGCCGTCCGATCATCTGCTTTGTGGATACCCCGGGCGCAGCCTGCGGCATCGAGGCAGAGGAGCGGGGCCAGGGCGAGGCCATTGCCCGGAATATCTATGAGATGTCCGGTCTGCAGGTCCCGGTGCTGACGGTGATCATCGGCGAGGGCGGCAGCGGCGGCGCACTGGCCCTGGCGGTGGGAAATGAAGTCTGGATGCTGGAAAATTCGGTATATTCTATCCTGTCCCCGGAGGGCTTCGCGAGCATCCTCTGGAAGGACAGCAAGAGAGCCAGACACGCGGCGGACTGTATGCGGCTGACGGCCGTGGATCTGAAGGCGGGAGGCGTCGTGGAGCAGGTGTTCCGGGAGCCGGAGCATTTCACGGAGGAGAACCTTTACCGGGTGACCGGGCCTCTGGAGGAGAAGCTGGCGGAGTTTCTGGAGCATTACGGAAAGCTGACCGGCCCGGAGCTGGCGGCCCACCGGTACGATCGGTTCCGGAAGATGGGAACCCTGGATCATCAAGAAAAGGAATTGAAAAGAGAGTAAGATGGAGAGAACATTACAAATCGGCGATCTGACCCTTCGAAGACCCATTTTCCAGGGGGGAATGGGCATAGGCGTCAGTCTGGGCGGCCTTGCGGGAGCCGTGGCGGCCGCAGGGGGAGCCGGGGCGATCTCGGCGGCCCAGATCGGATTTCGGGAGCCGGATTTTGATACGAACACCCTGGAGGCCAATCTGCGGGCCATGGAGAAGGAGCTTAAGAAGGCCAGAACAATCGCCGGAGGCGGCGTGGTCGGCTTTAATATCATGGTGGCTATGCAGCATTACGCGGACTATGTGAAGCAGGCGGTGAAGTGCGGCGCGGATTTTATCGTATCCGGCGCGGGCCTGCCGGTGGATCTGCCGGAATACGCAGCCGGAAGCCCGGTGAAGTTGGGCGTCATCGTCTCCACGGAGAAGTCGGCGGCGGTGATCCTCAAATACTGGGCACGGAAATGGAGCCGGGTACCGGATTTCCTCGTGATTGAGGGGCCGAAGGCCGGAGGCCATCTGGGCTTTACCCGGGAGCAGCTGGCGATCTTCGACGGAGAAGCCTACCGCGGGGAAGTAAAGAAGATTCTCGGGAAGCTGCGGGAATACGAGGAACGCTTTGCCAGAAAGATTCCGGTGGTCTTAGGCGGCGGGATCAGCGACCGGACGAAGGCGGATCAGGCCTTTGCCCTGGGCGCGGACGCCATTCAGGTAGCCAGCCGTTTCGTGACCACAGAGGAGTGCGACGCGGACGACCGCTACAAGCAGGCGTATCTGGACGCCCGCAGGGAGGACGTCATGCTGATCCAAAGTCCGGTAGGGATGCCGGGTCGGGCCCTTCGGAACGCCTTTGCAGACCGGGTGATGGGCGGGGAGAAGATACCGCCCAGGCGGTGCCGGGGCTGTATCCGGGGTTGTAAGCCTCGGGAGATTCCCTACTGTATCACCGAGGCTCTTATCAACGCGGTCAAGGGCGATACGGAGAACGGCCTTCTCTTTTGCGGCGCGGACGCCTGGAAGGCAGAGCGTCTGGAAACCGTACAGGAAGTGGTGGATTCCCTGCTTTCCTAAACGCCGGATTTGTGCTATAATAAAATCTGTATGTGCAGAAATAACTGCATATACAGATTTTTTTATGCAAGAAATACAGGAGAACTCATTTTGAATTTATTTTCCCAGAATCACAATAAACGCACCCGTTTCACCCGCATGTGTATCGGTGAGGCGGTTTTTGCCCTGATGGACAAAAAGGAATACGATAAAATCAAGGTGTCGGATATCGTAAAGCGGGCCGGAGTATCCCGGGTCACCTTTTACCATTATTACGACACCAAGGAGGAAGCGCTGACGGACTTCTTCCACGAGATTGTAGCGGATTATATCCGGGAATGCCGGGAGGAAAAGGTGGGACGCTTCCATGACAGGAGCAGCATTATCCACGCCCTCCGGTACTTCGACCGCTATGGGACGTTTATCCTGAAGCTGGTGGACGCCCGGCTTCACTATATCGTGCAGGACGCCATGAATGACTACCTGATCAAACGGATTATGCCCCATTACAAAATTCCCCCCTATGAGCTTTATTTCTACGGAGGGGCCCTGCTGAACGTCTTTATTCAGTGGGAGAAAAACGGAAAGAGGGAGCCTGTGGAAATGATCGCGGACCAGATCACCTCCCAGCTCTGAAAAGGAGAAACCACGTGCAGTTTTTATATGAGATACCCCCAGAGTTCTGGAGTCTGTTCCGGTCGGGGAACCGGGACGTATACATCGAGGCTCTGCTGGCCATCAATGACGAATACCAATACAACAATTATTTTCTGAGCAAAGAGGCGTGCTTCCAGATTCTGACAGATATGTGCCGGGAGTCGGTCTCCCATTTTGAGCGGGAGGAGGACGAGACGGAGGAGGAAGAGCGCAGCGCCCTGCCGGGACGGATTCTGAACTGGCTTCTGCGCCACAAATGGCTGCGCCGGGTGGAGGATTACACCACCATGACGGTCCATATTGTGATTCCCGATTATGCGGCGGTTCTCATAGACGCCTTTGACCGTCTGGTCCATGAGCAGATCGAGGAGACTCAGGTTTATATCCAGAATGTGTACGCGACCCTCTTTTCCTTCAAAAATGACAGGCGCAAGAATCTGTCCATGCTGCGGACGGCGTTGGTCAATACGAAAAAGCTGAATAAGGCCCTGCAGGATATGCTTCACAATATGGATAAGTTTTTCGGACGCCTGCTGGAGCAGAAAAATTATAAAAACCTGTTAAAGGAGCACCTGGACGGCTTTGTGGAGACGGCGGTCCAGCAGAAATATCATATTCTGAAGACCAGCGATAATTTCTATATCTATAAAATGGATATCAAACGGTGTCTGCAAAGACTTCGGGAGGAACCGGAGCTGATCGGCGAAAAGGAAGTGGAAATGCTGGATCTGGTGGATCAGATCGAGCGGGGCTTCGACGACATCGAGCACCGGATCGCCAATATGGACCGGGAGCACAGCAAGTACATCCGGGCCACCGTCAGCCGCCTGAATTATCTCTTAAGCGACGAGACCGAGCGCCACGGCCTGTTGGTACAGCTTCTGAACCGGCTGGGAGCAGAACAGGGGCAGGAGGAGCAGGAAAAAAAGCTGGCGGAGGTGGCAGAGCGGATGCAGCTCACCGGATTTTCCGTGCTGCATGAGCAGCCTCTGTACCGGCAGCGGAGAAGAAGGCGGTTCGAGGACGATCTGACCGAGGAAGAGAAGCCGGCGGAGATGTCCCGGGAGGAGATCCTGAAGCTGAACCAGATCCGCCACCGGTTTACCAGAAAGGAAATCGAGGATTTCATCGATGCCCGGATGGAGGATGGGGTGCTGGAGACCAGCCGCCTGAAGCTGCAGGACGAAGAGGATTTTGAAAAGCTGATTCTGGCCTATGACCTGGCGGTGCGGCGCAACAGTCCCTACCGGGTGATGGTCCAGGAGGAACAGCTGGAAGAAAATGGATACCGATACCCGAAGATGGCGTTTTTCCCGAGAAATCAGGAAAAAGCAGAACAGGAAAAGGAAGATTAGGAAGTAAAGATATGCTAGAACAATACGGGGAATGGAATACCCAGGAACAGGAAACCATGCAGGAGGTCGTCCGGCGGCTGCTGACCCAGACCTTTCTCCTGGAGCGGAAATACGATAAAAAGAGCGGACGGATGGTGTCGGATCGGGAGTATGAATTCTGTGCGGACCATCTGGATTTTCTGACGGATTATTTTGCCGTAGCCGGCGTCACGGTCCGGCAGAACGAGGAGCTGGGGATTATCTATATCCGGGGCGCGGAGAAGGCGGGCGATCGGCTGACGAAGCTTACGACCCTGTATCTTTTGCTTTTAAAGCTCATCTATGATGAAAAGATGGCGGCGGTGTCAAACAGCACACAGGCCTTTACCACCGTGGGAGAGCTGAACGGAAAGCTGGGCGAATTCCGCCTGGTGCGGGGGCTGCCCTCCCTGACGGAGCAGAAGCGGGCGTTTGCCGCCCTGCGGAAATATCAGATGGCGGATCTGCTGGACGGCCTGGAGGAAATGGGCGAGGCCTGCAGAATTCTGATTTACCCCAGCATCAACCTGGTGCTCCTAAGAGAGGACGCGGCGGAGCTGGTAAGGACATTTGAGGAGACAAAAGAGGAGTCGGAAGATGGAACAGCAGACACAGGCTTATAAAATATTTACCAAGATTGGGCTCAATAACTGGCATTACATCGACCGGAAGGTGTTAAGCCTGAATGAAAGCATCAACTTTTTTACGGGACATTCCGGAAGCGGAAAGTCTACGGTCATTGACGCCATGCAGATTGTACTGTACGCCAATACGGACGGCCGGGGCTTCTTCAACAAGGCGGCGGCGGACGATTCCGACCGGAGCCTGATCGAGTACCTGCGGGGCATGATCAACATCGGCGAAAATAACCAGATTTCCTATCGGAGAAATAAAAATTTTTCCTCCACGATTGTGCTGGAGATGGAGCAGAGCGCCACGAAGGAGAAGGAATGTATCGGCGTAGTTTTTGATGTGGATACGGCCACCAACGAGATCGGCCGTCTGTTTTTCTGGCACAGGGGCGGTATGCTTCCGGGGGACTACCGGACGAAGGAGCGCACCATGACCATCAGCGAGGTGCGGGAATATCTGCAGAAAAACATGGAGCGGGAGGAGTACTTTTATACCTCCAACAATGAGCATTTCCGGCGGAATCTCTACGACGTCTATCTGGGCGGCCTGGATATGGAAAAGTTTCCGCGGCTGTTTAAGCGCGCGATTCCCTTCCGCATGAATATAAGACTGGAAGATTTTGTAAAAGAATACATC
>CAKRTY010000072.1 GCA_934402125.1 uncultured Anaerosacchariphilus sp.
GTTTGTGATGATTATAGTACAATTTTTCTTTCTTTACAAGTAAGAATGGATGTGGGCTTGACAGATATGTTCGGCAAATGTAGAATAAAAACAGAATATGAATTCGGCAAATGCAGAAAAGAAACGCACCATGTGGAAAGTGAAAAATGGAATTTTACGAAAGGAGGAATCTGCACATGAGACGATTACCAGACTCAGAGCTGGAGATGATGATGATTATCTGGGACGCCGGTCGTCCGGTGACCCGGGCTGAAATAGAAATGCAGCTGCCAAAGGAACGGCAACTTTCAGCCACAACGATCCTGTCCTTCCTGTCACGTTTACAGGAAAAGGGCTTTGTGGACGTATACAGGGAGGGGAAAACCAATGTTTATAAAGCAGTGGTTCCGAAGGAGAAGTATCTCCAGGAGGAGAGCCGCAGTATCTGGAAACGGCTGTATCAGAATTCCGTAGGAAATTTTATGACGGCTCTGGGATCCGGAGAGGAGCTATCAGAAGAAGATCTGGATGAATTACAGGAGTTTCTGGACCGGGAGAGAAGGGAGCGTGGAATATGAGGCAGGCGAAGTATCGAAAGATTTTCTGGCTGGTGCTGCTTCTGGAGCTGGTGCTTTTGCATTTTGTCCTGATGTTCCGACTTTATGTGCTCCGCTGGACGTATCCGCAGGTGCAGAGCCTGAATATCCTGCTTCCGATCTGGGCAGCCGGGGCGGGATTGTTGCTTTTGTGGCAGTTGGGCTCCTATCAGAGATTTCGCCGGAAGGCGATCGCGGCGGCAAAGCCGGTGGAGGAAAGCTGGGTGCACAGTGCCTGCGGGCAGGCCGCTTCCGAGGTAGGGCTTGGGAGAACCCCGGATCTTTATCAGAGCGCTGCAGTGACTACGCCGATGATTCTGGGTTTTATTTCGCCGGTGATGCTGATTCCGGATACCCGCTACAGCTACGGAGAACTTCGGATGGTTTTTCTCCACGAATGTACCCATGCAAAGAGACGGGATCTCTGGTATAAGCTGATTTTCACGCTGGGAAGCTGTATCTTCTGGTTTCAGCCTGCAGTCTGGTTTTTGAAAAACGCGGCTTTCAAGGATGTGGAGGTAGCCTGTGATCAGAGTGTGACGATGGAAAGATCAGAGGTAGAGCGGGATACCTACGCAAAATTTTTACTGGATTCCCTCCGACGGGGACGGGAGCGCACAAAGGCTTATTCCGCATACTTTTATAACAGCAAGGCAGTGATGCGCGCCCGGCTTCAGGTAGTGACCCGGGAGCAGGAGCCTGGAGTTTGGACCGGTCTGGCTGCCTTTGCGCTGCTGACGGCAGAACTGGTTGTCTGCGTGGGAATCCTTGGTGTCATGGTACGTCGGGATGTGCGGGAAGAAAATTACCAGCAGGAGGCTGCTGTCAATCTGTATCTGGGCCTGGATGCGCCGGACAGCTTCTCGGATACAGCGATAAAGAAAATGACAGGGCTTCAGCCGGTGGACGGTGAGAGCTATTATGATTGGCGAATGAGCGCCATGGAGCAGTACCCGGAGACGGAGTGGGCAGATATGAAGGAAGCGGTGGACGGCCCCTGGCAGCTGCGGGTAAAGACCCAGGCCTCCTATCTGGATTCTGTGTCGGATTTTGTGTACCGGTATATCATGTACTACGAGGATCCGGAGCGGGGAAGCGCCTACAATCCGGAGGAATCCAGCGGTTACAATACGCTTGAGGTTATCGATCGGACGCTATTGGCGGGAGACGCAGACGAGTATGTCTGCAGACTGCTGTTCCGGGATATTGTGTGGGCTGACGAGAAGCCGGAAAAAGACCTGCCGGTGGAGGGTAAGAGCTATGAGGAAAACGGAACAGAATACCGCTATAATGACTGGGCGGTTCATGTAAAACGGGTGGGCGAGTATACCTATGAGCTGGTGGGTGTGGCGGAAACGCCCCGGGTGCTGGCGGCCATGGAGGAAGTCTATCCGGAGGAGGCTGGGACGGCTTATGCCTCACTTCCGACGCTGGATTTGAAGCAGCAGCCTTCCGGTCGGGCGACTGTGAGAGACGGAGTGCCGGAGGTCTCCTGGAACGGTGGAGCAGACTGGACGGAGGTTCCGGTTTCGCTGGAAAAGCTCACAGAACGGGGGGATGAGATGGACGGACAGCTTTCCGGCATACAGGAGAAAAGCTATGTGGTATCGGAGACCATGACAGCCTTTGCTTATGGCGGTTCCCGGACGGTTCCCGTATCCGTGACCTTCAGTCTGGATAAAGGAAAAAACTGGAAAACAATCGTTGTGACAAATGAAGCAGTCAGTGTACGGCGACTGTTCTTAAGCTTTCCGGATGCGGAACATGGCTTCCTGATATTCACTGGTGATCGGACTATGCACCAGGAGGGAAGCAGTATCTACCGGACAGAGGACGGAGGCGAAAACTGGTTTGAGGTGAAGCCGGAGCAGGGCTACAGTCAAAGCGGTGGTCATTCCCTGCTGACGGGGGCAGCCTTTGTGACGGCAGAGACGGGCTTTGTGACCGGTGGAGACGGCTGTTATCGGACAGAGGATGGCGGCAGAAACTGGGAGCCGGTGTATATGGAGCTTCCGGCTGTAGACTGCGCGGAAAGCTATACCGTCTGCTATCCGCCGGAGGTACAGGACGAAAAACTGGTGCTATATCTGGGAATGCAGGAGTATTCAGAGCTTGGAGGGACGAAGCTTCGCTATGAATCCACCGATCAGGGACAGACGTGGACTTACACAGGTGTGGTATACAGAAGATGAGGTTTGCCGGGGATGTTCGGGTAAACGATAACAGGCCGGAGAGGAGAAACAGATGGAAATAGTGGATAAGGCTACGGAAAGACGCTGGAAGCGGAGACTGGGGCACCTTTTGTGGGAGCGGCGGTTGTACAGTCCCTGGTTCCTGCTGGTGTATTTCTGGTTCTGGAGGACGTTGTACCGGTTTTGCTGGTTGGGCGGTGTGCGAAGACGGGTGCCGGTTCTGGCAGGCTGTCTGGGATTATTTCTGCTCTATTTTTTCTGGTATCTGTGGGAACGGCGTTTGTATCGGAAAAACAGCTATCCAGGTATCTTAAAAGACATAGAGGTCGAGGACAACCGGCTGCTTTTGCCGAAAGACAAAAGGGTGGAGCTTCGGGATCTGCGTTGGTACCGGAGCAAAAAAGGGCAGCTATGGATTTCCCTGAAGGGACACCGTTTTCTTTGGATTGATGTGACAGAATTGCCGGACAGGAAGAAGGAGCTGCTCCGGATGAAGCTGACTCAGCGGGGACTGCTGGCAGGACATTTCTGGAAGCTTCCGGTGGCTGTAGGCCTGGCAGCGATAACGGTACTTGGAAGCGCTGGCGTAATCTGGATGGGAACACCTTATAACGGCAAGTTGTCCTGGAAGCTGGATCAGTTGCGAAATCCGGAAAAGTGGGAGCTGACAGTGCCGGAAAAAGAAAACACAGATGGGGATAGGCTTTTATAAAAGAGCGTGTTACAATAGAAAAAAGTGGAATCGCCTAAAGGGGGATAAGAATGAGAAAGATCAAAGGATTATCGGCATTGCTTCTTGGCATGGGACTGCTGGCGGGCAGCCTGTCCGGCTGTGGGAAAAAGCAGGCGCAGCCGGAGGAGCTTCTGACAGAATATATCGGGCTTCTGAATCAGGAGAATTACGGGGATATGTATGAGTTTCTGACAGAGGAGGCTCAGGAAACCACGGATAAAGAAACTTATGTAAACCGGTATAAGAATATCTACGGCGGAATTGAGGCTTCGGATATCCGGGCAGATATTAAGGATCCGGGCGAGAAAAAGGATGAAAAAGCGGAAACCCAGAGGGTGAAGTATACGCTGACCATGGATACCATTGCCGGGGAGCTGTCCTTTGATACAGTAGCAATCTTCACAAAAAATGAGGATGGGGATTATAAGATGAGCTGGGACAGCCAGGATATTTTCCCCAATCTCTATAATGAAGACAAGGTGAAGGTTGTGACGACCTATGCCAAACGGGGCAATATCTACGATCGGAATCAGGTGGAGCTGGCCCGGGAAGGGGTGGCGTCTTCCGTCGGCCTGGTGCCGGGTAAGCTGCCGGAGGATCGGGAGGGCGCAATCGCGCAGCTTTCCGAGCTTCTGGAAATCAGTACGGAGAAGATAGAGAAAGCTCTGAGCGCAGGCTGGGTGCGGGATGATACCTTCGTTCCCCTGCGGACGGTGGCGAAGGACGCCATGGAGCTGAAGGAACAGCTTCTGACCATTCCGGGCGTGATGATCTCCGATACGAAGGTGCGGTTCTATCCCTTTGGTGAAAAAGCGGCCCAGCTCACCGGCTATGTACAGAATATTACGGCGGAAGAGCTGGAAAAACGGGCAGGACAGGGGTATAATAGGAACAGTATCATCGGAAAGGCCGGTGCGGAGCGTATCTACGAGGAGCAGCTCCGGCCGAAGGACGGTTACACCATACAGATTCTGAATCAGCTGGGCGATGTGAAGGATACGGTGCTGGAAAAACCGGCCGAGGACGGGCAGGATGTGAAGCTGACCATAGACATCACGCTGCAGCAGTATCTCTATCAGGAGCTGGAGGGCGATCAGGGCTGCGCGGTTGCCATGGATCCGACGACCGGGGCAGTCCGGGCGCTGGTCAGCACGCCGGCCTATGATCCCAATGATTTTGTCATGGGATATACCGCAAGTGCCTGGGAGGCATTGAATGAGGATGAGGCGCAGCCGCTGTATAACCGTTATCTGGCGGCCTGGGTGCCCGGTTCCAGCTTCAAGCCCGTGGTGGCGGCTCTGGGACTGACCGCCGGAACCCTGGATCCGGAGGAGGACGTGAAGAATGAGGGACTCAGCTGGCAGAAGGACGAGAGCTGGGGCGACTACTACGTGACGACTCTGGAGGATTATCCGGTAAAGAATCTGGAAAATGCCCTGGTGCATTCGGATAATATTTATTTCGCAAAGGCAGCCTGCGCCATGGGGACGGACGGTTTTACAAAGGGTCTGAAGTCCCTGGGCTTCGGAGAAGCCCTGCCCTTTGATTTCTCGGCGACGGCTTCCTCCTTTGGCAACGACGGTAAGATAGGCTCCGAGACGGAGCTGGCTGACAGCGGCTACGGCCAGGGCAAAATCCTGGTAAACCCCATTCATCTGAGCGCTATATATTCTGCGCTGGTGAATGAAGGCAATATGGTAAAGCCCTATCTGCTGGATGGGGAAAGCGCTTCCTACTGGAAAGAGGGCGTCTTTACCGGAGAGGCCGCGGACACAGTGCTGGCGGATCTCTATCAGGTGGTGGAGAACAGCGAGGGAACGGCCCATTCTGCCCGGCGGGACGGATTCCGTATGGCAGGAAAGACCGGAACGGCAGAGCTGAAGACCTCAAAGGAGGATACGGCAGGGCAGGAGCTTGGCTGGTTTGTGGGTATCTGCGCGGAAGATACCGGGAAGCCGCTTATGATAACCATGATGATTGAGGACGTCAAGGGCCGGGGCGGAAGCCATTATGTGATTCCGAAGGTTATGAAGGGCTTTGACGAATGGATGAAATAAAGGACAGGAGAGCAGACAGCGTATGAAGGAGAATGGGCAACTGAAAAAATATCTGTATAGGAGTCTGGCGGGAGCAGGATCCATTATCATCTGTATTCTGGTATTCTTTGCCATATACCGGTTTGACCGGGTGATGGCCGCATACGGGGTGATAAAGGGAATTCTGATGCCCTTTATCTACGGGGCTGTCATTGCGTATCTTCTGACGCCTGTCTGCAATTTTATAGAAGGGAATATCCTGGTTCTTCTGGAAGGGAAAATGAAGAATTCCCAAAAAGCGAAAAGCATTGCGGGTGCAGCCGGAATCGCTTTCAGCATGATCTTAGGCCTGCTGGTGGTCTATCTGCTGCTGGCCATGGTCCTTCCCCAGGTATTTACCAGTATAGGCAATATCGTAACGGCATTTCCGGGCATGGTCAATCAATGGTCGGCCTGGATTCAGGAATTCCTCCAGGATAAAGAAACAGTTTGGAATTATGTAAGCCTGTTTACCAATACCTTCTATACCACTGTGGAGACCTGGCTGGAAACCAAGCTGCTGCCCAATATGCAGACCATCGTCAGCGGCGTATCCGCCGGACTGTGGAGCGCCATTGTTGTGATGAAAAATCTTCTGATTGGTCTGATTGCGGCGATCTATATGATGGGGAACCGGCGGAAGTTCGCGGCCCAGGCGAAAAAGCTGATTTACAGCTTTTTCAAGGTGCCACACGCAAATGCCATCTTGGACGAATGCCGGCTGATTGACCGGATGTTCGGCGGATTTATCAGCGGAAAGATCATTGATTCCCTGATTATCGGCTGTCTGTGTTTCTTCTTTATGAGTATCCTGAAGCTGCCTTATTCCATGCTGATCAGCGTGGTGGTAGGCGTGACCAATATTATTCCGTTTTTCGGACCCTATATCGGAGCGATTCCCAGCGCGATCCTGGTGCTGACGGTTAATCCGATGCAGTGTCTGTATTTCCTGATTCTGATTCTTTTATTGCAGCAGTTTGACGGTAATTTCCTGGGACCGAAGATCCTGGGCAATTCCACAGGACTTTCCAGCTTCTGGGTATTGTTCTCCATTCTGGTGTTTGGCGGGCTGATGGGCTTTGTGGGAATGATTATCGGCGTGCCGGCCTTTGCGGTTATCTATGATCTGGTAAAGAAGAGCTCCAATTATCTGCTGAGGCAGAAAAAGCTGACTACGGAAACCGGGGTTTACCAGGAGCTGGTGTCGGTGGAGCAGCAGGGGGAGGAGTTCCGTTATATACAGAACGGAGCGCAGCAAAGGGCAGAAGAAAAAGCGGAGGACAAGGCATGATTTTAGCAGTAGACATCGGCAATACCTATATTGTGGTGGGATGCATCCGGGGAGAGGAGATTATATTCGTGGAGCGTCTGCACACGGACACCAAGAAATCGGAGCTGGAGTATGCCATTAGTATCAAGACGGTTCTGGAAATTTATGGAATCGACAGGAAAGAGCTGGACGGGGCAATTTTGTCCTCAGTCGTTCCGCCGCTGACCTCGGTCATGCGCCGGGCAGCCGAAAAGGTAACGGGACGGGAGGTGCTGGTGGTGGGACCGGGCGTCAAAACCGGTCTGGATATCCGCATTGACAATCCGGCCCAGCTGGGACCGGATCTGGTAGTGGGCGCAGTGGCCGCCATTGAGGAGTATCCGTGTCCGCTGGTGGTGGTGGATCTGGGAACGGCCACGACCTTTACGGTGGTCAATGAGAAAAAGCAGGTTATGGGAGGCATGATTATGCCGGGCGTGGGCGTAGCGCTGGATTCCCTGATTAACCGGACCTCCCAGCTTCCCAAAATCAGCCTGGATCCGCCGAAGAAGTTTATCGGCAGCAATACCGTGGACTGTATGAAGAGCGGCGTCCTCTACGGAAACGCGGCCTGTGTGGACG
>CAKRTY010000073.1 GCA_934402125.1 uncultured Anaerosacchariphilus sp.
GATTGCGGCAGGCGGCGCAGACTGGGGTTCCTGGGCGCAGACCATCTTTGGTATCCTTCTGATTCTCCTGGCAATCGTCCTGGTAATCGAGGGCGTTCAGACATTGAAGAACCCGAAGAAGGTAGCGGCATAATATTATCTGACATTCGAAAAGGATGGCGCTTACGCTCCATCCTTTTTTTGATGCTTTTGATACTGGGCGGGTGTGCAGCCCATAAGAGATTTGAATTTTGAAATATAATTGCTAACCTGATTATAGCCGCAGAGACCGGCTGTTTCGGAGACGGAGAAATCCGAAGTAAGAAGCTCCAGGCTCTTCCGGATCCGGTAATCCGTCAGAAACTGATAAGGCGTAACCTGAAGCTGTTCCCGGAAAATGCGGCAGCATTCCCCCACACTGATGTGGGCGCAGCGGGCCAGAACCGTAAGAGTTATATCCTCGGCGTAATGGGCATAGATGAAAGAAAGCATATCCTGAAGACGCTGGCGTTTGACAGTGGAAAGGGAAGGAGCTGAAGACGCGGTGTGTTCCAGGCAGGGAAGCGTATGATACCATAGTTCTGCAAGTCGGATGGCGATTCCATAAGAGCGGTGGGGAAATGATTCCGGCCAGAAACGAAGAATTTCTGAGAGACAGGTCAGGACCGCACTGCCGTCCCTAGTCTCACAGGTAAGCAGCAGAGAGGCGGGGACTCCGCCGGTTACCCACGGCAGCACGTCGTCCTGTTCCATACGGCTTCCGGGAAAGAAGGAGAGAAGCTTCGACGGAAAATTCAGGCTGGCATAGACGCCGCCGGCGGACAATTCTGTAACAGCGTGAATGACGCCGCTGTTGATAAAAAATGCCTGCCCTTCCTTCAACGTATACCGCCGGGCGTCAGCCTGAATGGTCAGGGTACCCTGCAGAGCCATGGTAAACTGAAGTTCTTCGTGCCAGTGAAAATCGCCTACGCCGCGGCCAAAGGGAAACATACCGCTTTCATCGACCCGATAGATTTCCACTGGAAAAAGCGGATCCGGGTAATGATTAATCTCGTGATAGTTTTCTTTTGATATCTGCATCTTTTGGCACCTCGTTTTATGAAAATGTTAAGAATTTGATATTTTTGAACAAAAATATTGTACCACAGGAAAAGAAAAAAGGATATACTGAGGTTCCAAAAGAAAGAGACAGGAGTGTGAGATATCATGGAACAGGAATTTGAGAACCTTCCCATTTCCCGGCTGGTTCTGCGGTTGGGAATTCCGGCGATGTTCGCGCAGTTTTTTAATATATTATATAGCATTGTGGACAGAGCCTTTGTAGGACATATGCCAGGCTGCGGAGAGATGGCGCTGGCAGGCATTGGAATCTGCGCGCCGATTCTGACTGCGCTTACGGCAGTATGCTCTTTACTTGGTATCGGCGGCGCGTCCCTCATGAGTATCTGCATGGGGAAAAAGGAATATCGGGACGCGGAAGCGGCTATGAATCATGCGGCCATGATGCTGGCGGTATTCTCAATAGTACTCACGGGAATTTTACTGGTGTGTGAGAAGCCGCTTCTCTATGCGCTGGGCTGCAGCGATGCTATTTATCCATATGCCGGCGCGTATTTTCGGATCTATGTGTGCGGTACGCTGGCAGTGCTGTGTGGAACGGGTATGAATCAGTTTATCCTGGCTTTCGGAAACGCGAAGCGTGGAATGGCTGCAGTGATGCTGGGGGCGATTCTGAATACAATTCTGGACCCCATCTTTATCTGCGGGCTGCATATGGGAATTCGCGGCGCCGCTATCGCTACTGTAACAGCGCAGATCTGTGTACTGGTATTTGTCCTGCGCTATTTCTTCTCAGAAAAGGCTGTATTCCGGCTTCATATCTGCAGACCGGAGCGCCGGATTATGGGGAAGATTCTGAAGATTGGAAGTCTTCCGTTCCTGATTATCCTGTGCGATAATCTGCTGGTGATTTCCCTGAATTATGTTCTGCGGAGATATGGTGGAGAGGTTATGGGAGACCGCTATATCTCCTGCGCGGCGGTTGTTCAGAGTTTTATGGTTCTGGTCACCTATCCGGCCCAGGGTATTACGAGCGGCTGTGGGACGCTCTACAGCTATCATTACGGGGCCGGTAATACAGAAAAGGTTCTTCAGGTCTTCCGCTCTGTATTTCTTCTCTGCGCAGGATATATGGCGGTACTGTGCGGGGCGGCACAGCTGTTTCCGGTGATGTTCGCAAAAATTTTTGTACAGGATCAGGCTGTGGCTGTATTGTCGGCGTCCTGTATCCGCAGGTATACTGCAGGACTTCTGGGAGTAGCGGTACAGTACGCGATTGTGGACGGGCTGACAGCCATGGGAATGATTCGGGAGGCGCTGCCCATATCCTTTTTCCGTAAAATTCTCTATGTAGTCTGTGTATTTTTGCTGCCCATGGCGTTTCCGATGGAGCAGGTATTCTATAGCGAAACCATTTCCGACCTGGCGGGGGCGTCAGTAACGGCAGCGGTGTTCCTTTTCCGGATCGTACCAACATGGAAAAACGTGGGGAAAAAACAGTTGACGCATTCTTAAGATTGTGTTAAGGTATAACTGTTCGATACGGATTGTAACTGCGTAAAGGCAGGCAAGACCAGAGGAATATAGAAACTGCTTTTGGGCAAACTATATTTTTTGGTCTTTTTTTATTGTCTTACAGGAGTGCTGGAAAGTCGGAAGCCTATGGTAATTAAGAAAATTTATAATAACAACATAGTGCTGGTGGAGGATGAAAATCAGCGGGAAATGATCCTGCAGGGAAGAGGGCTGGCCTTTGGAAAAAAGGCGGGAGATTCCATCGAGGTGGAAAAAGCAGAAAAACGCTTTGTCATTGATTCCCCGGATTTGACATCCAAGTTCACAGAATTGATGAGCCAGATTCCGGCCAACCATCTGGAGCTGGCCTGGCGGATCATTGAGGACGCCCAGAAAGAACAGGATGTGACCTTTTCGGATGTGATTTATGTGGGACTTACGGATCATATTCATTACGCGCTGTATCGGTACAAGCAGAACACCCCGCTGAAGAATTATCTGCTCTGGGAAACCAAGCGGTTTTATCCGAAGGAGTTCGCGGCGGCAAAGAAAGCGTTGAAAACCATCGATTACTATGAAAATGTACATCTTCCCGAGGACGAGGCAGGCTATATAGCGCTTCATTTTGTCAATGCCGTTCAGAATGGCGATAAGATGGAGACGACCATTATGGTGACCCAGACCGTACAGGAGATTCTGAAAATCATTCAGATTCATTTTCGGATGCAGCTGGATGAGGGCACCCTGGATTACCAGAGACTGCTGACCCATGTACAGTATTTTGCCCACAGGCTGGTGGCCTCGGATCTCATAGAGAGCGAGGACGACACTCTGTATCAGCAGGTGAAAGCGCTGTACCCGGAAAGCTACGCCTGTGTAGGACGGATTTCCGAATATTTTGAAGGAAAATTCCATGTACAGATTACGAAAGAGGAGCAGATGTATCTGATGCTCCACATCAGTCGCGTAGTCAACCGGCAGCGGGCTGAGCAACAGAATAAACGCTAAAGTTTTGGTAAACTGTTTTTAGAAGGATTGTAACTGCGGAAAACGCGGGCAAGACCGGAAAACAGCAGAAGATTTCCCGGACGCGGGGAGTATTTTTGCTGCTTTCCGGTTTTTTGATCCACGGAAGCCGCAGTTCAGATATAACCAAAGATTCCAGAAAAGAAAGTGAGGAAATACCATGAGCTACAAAGAGATGGCAGAGGGCATTTTAAGCCATATGGGAGGATTGGGAAATATCTCCTATATGACAAACTGCGCCACCAGACTGCGTCTGAACCTGAAGGACGAGTCGAAGGGAGACCTGGAGGGAGTAAAGACTGTTCCGGGCGTCGTAGGAGCAGTGAAAAAAGGAGGCGTTTACCAGATTATCATCGGAACCGATGTGGTCAATGTGGTAAATGAGATTAAGAAAATGGGTCCGGTCGGCGGAGACGAGCCGGAGCAGAAGGAAAAGGAGAGTCTGGTAAACCGGGTTATGAGCACGATTTCCGGTATCTTCACACCGATTATCCCGGCGCTGATCGCAGGCGGTATGCTGAAGGCCCTGCTGACTCTGCTGACTTTCTTCAAGGTGGTAGACAATACTTCTCAGACCTATTACATGATTAACTTTATTGCGGATTCCGCATTTTATTTCCTGCCGGTACTGGTAGCGGTATCCACTGCGGCCCGCTTCAAGTGCAATCTGTACGTGGCGGCTGTCATTGGCGCAGCTCTTCTGCATCCGAATTTCACAGCGCTGGTATCCGCAGGCGAAGCGGTGAAGTTCTGCGGACTTCCTGTAACCCTGATTTCCTATGGTTCCAGTATCATTCCCAGTATTCTGGCAATCTGGCTGATGTCCTACGTGGAGCCCTTCGCGGATAAGATTTCACCGAAGCCCATTAAGTTCCTGTCCAAACCGCTGATTACGATCCTGATTGTGGCGCCTGTTACCTTCCTGGTACTTGGACCTCTCGGTTACACCGTTGGTACCGGTCTGGCAGCCATTACCGAATTCCTGAACCAGCACGCAAGCTGGCTGGTACCGACCCTGATGGGCGCGTTTATGCCGCTGCTGGTTATGACCGGTATGCACTGGAGCTTCGCGCCGGTTATCATGCAGTCCTACGCGACCTATGGTTATGAGACTGTTATGGGACCGGGAAGCTTCGTATCCAATATCTGCCAGGGCGCAGCGTCTCTGGCTGTAGCGTTGAAGACCAAGAACAAAGAGCTGAAGCAGGTAGCAAGCTCTGCAGGTATCACAGCGCTTCTGGGTGTAACTGAGCCTGCTATGTTCGGTGTAACCCTGCGTCTGAAGAAGCCGCTGTACGCCGTTATGATTGGCGGTGCCTGCGGCGGTCTGTATGCAGGTATCAATGGCGTCGTCCGTTATACCTCCGGTACGCCGGGACTTGCGTCCTTCGCGGTATTTATCGGCGAGAACCCGATGAACATTGTACATGCATTTATTTCCGTGGGTATCGGTTTTGCGATTACCTTTATTCTGACGCTGGTATTCGGTTTTGAGGATATTCCGGCAAATGGCATAGTTACAAAGAATAAAAAAGAGGCTACCGCCCTGGACACAAAGATCGAGATTGGAAGCCCGGCAGCAGGTAAGGCAGTAAAGCTTTCTGAGGTCAATGACGAGACATTCGCAAGCGGCGTTCTGGGAAAGGGCGCGGCAGTGGTTCCGGTAAATGGAAAAGTAGTGGCTCCGGCAAATGGAAAAATTTTGAGCGTATTCCCGACTATGCATGCAGTATCCATGGTAGATGAAAACGGTGTAGAGCTGCTGATTCACCTGGGCATTGATACAGTAAAACTGGATGGAAAGCATTTCACTTCTTATGTAAAGGATGGCGAGATGGTAAAGAAGGGCGACCTGCTGGTAGAGTTTGATAAGGCCGCAGTAGAGGCTGAGGGTTATGATACAACCGTCATCGTTGTAGTAACCAATACCCAGGAGTTCCTGGATGTTATTCCGGCAGGCGAGGGTGAGACCGAGCCGACGAAGACCCTGTTTACGATTGTATAGGAGCCGGTTATGATAACAGAAAAATTTATGTGGGGGGCCGCTTTGGCGGCCAACCAGTGTGAGGGCGCGTATCTGGAGGATGGAAAAGGACTTTCTGTCGTAGACCTGCTTCCGGACGCCGCTCATGGCAGATGGGATATGCTCTATCATCCGGAAAAATATCTGGATAAAAAACTGGAATATTATCCCAGTCACAAGGCCATTGATTTCTATCATACGTATCCGGAGGATATGAAGCTGCTGGCAGGTATGGGACTTAAGGCTTTACGTACCTCCATCAGCTGGCCACGCATCTTCCCAAACGGAGATGATGCCGAACCCAATGAGAAAGGGCTGGAATTCTATGACCGTCTTTTCGCGGAGTGCCGGAGGTATGGCATGGAGCCGGTAGTGACTCTGTGTCATTTTGATACGCCCTATGCGCTGGTGAAGAAATATGGAGCCTGGAAGGATCCGCGCGCTATTGACGCCTATGTCAGATATTGCGAGACGGTATTTCGCCGTTATAAGGGCGTGGTGCGTTACTGGATGACCTTTAATGAGATCAATATGATTACCCATATTCCATTCCTGGGCGGAGGCGTCCTGGTGGAAAATGAAAAAAATCCGAAGCAGGCCATGTATCAGGCGGCTCATCATCAGCTGGTGGCCAGCGCGAAAGCGGTAAAGCTGGCCCATGAGATCGATCCGGAAAATCAGGTGGGCTGTATGCTGGCGGCCGGAAGCTTTTATCCCTACAGCTGCAATCCCGATGATGTGATGGCCAGCGTGCAGAAGAATCACGAAAATTATCTGTTCATCGATGTGCAGTCCAGAGGAGAATATCCGTCTTACGCACCCCGCCTTCTTCGTGAAAATGGAGTGACGCTTCACATTACAGAGGATGAGAAAAAGCTTCTGAAGGAAAATACGGTGGATTATATCGGGTTCAGCTACTATTCTTCCCGTCTGATTGGCGTCAGCGAAGAGGCACGAAAAAATGTAGTGGATGGAAATGCGGTCACAACGCTGCGCAATCCATATCTGGATATTACCGACTGGGGCAGACAGATTGATCCGTTGGGACTGCGTGTCACCATGAATGATCTGTATGACCGTTATCAGAAGCCGCTGTTCATCGTGGAGAACGGACTTGGTTGCGCCGACGCGGTAGAAGCGGATGGCAGCATTCAGGACGATTACCGCATCGATTATACCCGTCGTCACATCGAGCAGATGAAAGAGGCCATGGACGACGGCGTGGAATGCATGGGTTATCTGCCCTGGGGAACCATTGATCTGGTCAGCGCCGGAGGCGGCGAGATGAAGAAGCGTTACGGTTTTATTTACGTGGATCTGGATGACGAAGGAAACGGAACCGGAAAGCGGACGCCGAAGAAGTCTTATGGCTGGTATAAAAATGTCATTGCAACCAATGGCGAGAAACTGTAAAAAAGTGGAAAACAATATAACGGACGAAAAACAGGTGATGGATCTGGCCATGAAAGCGGGCCAGATCCTTTTGGAAAATGGGGCTGAAATTTCAAGGGTAGGAGAGACCATGGAGCATATCTGCAGCTCCTTTGGAGTGGATTCAGCCGATAATTTTGTGCTGAGCAATGGAATTATTTTAACGGGCGACAGCTATGCAAAGGTGCGGCATATTCTGGCCGGCATCGGTCTTCTGGCTGTCGCTACCTGGCTTGGCAACGCAGGCAAGAACAATAAGATGTTCCTGATCCCGATGGCCTTCATGATTGTCGTAACCAT
>CAKRTY010000074.1 GCA_934402125.1 uncultured Anaerosacchariphilus sp.
AACTGATAGAGCACGTCTGGGACGCGTCCGTGGACAGCTTCAGCGGCGCGATCCGGGTACATATGTCTTCCTTAAGAAAAAAACTGAAGGCGGTGCTGGGATACGATCCCATCGTAAATAAAATCGGGGAAGGCTATCGGATAGTGGAGGAAAGCGAATGAAAAAAATGTCGCTCCAGTGGAGACTTACGCTGATTACAACCCTGTTTATCGCCGTTATATGCGGCTGCCTGACTCTGTTTGTCTACGGAAACGGCGTCTACTATATGGAGTCCCTGCAGGATACGGTGGACGCCCGGACCGGGGAGGAAGCCGGAGAGAACCGGGAGGAGATCTATATCGATATTCCGGACGATAAATGGGACGATTTTGTAAATAATTTTTCCATACAGGTCTACAACAGCAAGATGGATTACAAAAAAAGAAGCCTGTTTTTTTCCGCACTGCTGGCGATCCTTGGCGGCGTGGCGACCTATTTTATCAGCGGACGCGCGCTGAAGCCCCTTTCGGAATTTTCCCGGAAGATCGGGGAGGTAGAGGCGCAGAATCTGTCGGCTTCCAGGCTGGAGGAAAATAAGGTAGCGGAATTAAACCAGCTCAGCATTTCCTATAATAAAATGCTGGAGCGTCTGTCGGAGGCATTCGAGGTGCAGCGGCAGTTTACCGCGAACGCGGCCCACGAGCTTCGCACGCCGCTGGCCGTGATGCAGCTTCAGCTGGATTTATATCATGCGGGGGAGCATCCGGATCCGGATAAAAGCGCGGAGCAGACATGGAAGATGATCGGGGAACAGACCGAACGGCTGAGCAAAATGGTAAAGACCCTCCTGGATATGAGCGAGCTTCAGACTATAGCGCGGGATGAGAAAATCGAACTGGACGCGCTGGTGGAGGAGGTGCTGGCGGATCTGGAGACCCTGGCCCGGGAAAAGGAGATAAGCCTTGGGAAAAGCTGTGAAGAACTGACCATGTCCGGCAGCGATATCCTTATCTACCGACTGGTATATAACCTGGTGGAAAATGCTATAAAGTACAATCACCCGGGCGGAAGCGTCCTGGTGACGGCAGCCCGGAAGAATGGGCAGATCTGTCTTAGAGTGGAGGATACGGGAAATGGAATTCCGGAAGAACAGAAGGAACGGATTTTTGAACCCTTTTTCCGCCTGGACAAATCCAGAAGCCGGGCCCTTGGGGGCGTGGGTCTCGGACTTGCTCTTGTGCGTGAGATTGTAAGAGTGCATGACGGCCGGATTGCGGTGCTCGAACGGGCCGGCGGCGGTACGGTCTTTGAAGTGATCTTTTAAGAGGCTTACTTCATATTGGCGAACCGCTCCACGGCCTTGGTGAAGCTTTCGATGGTTTTATCCGGGTCTCCGTGCTCAATGCCGTCCCGGACGCAGTGCTTGATGTGACCCTCCAGAACCACCTGCCCTGCCTTGTGAAGGGCGGATTTGGCAGCGTTGATCTGGGCCAGAATGTCTTCGCAGGGGATATCCTCGTCGATCATGCGGTCGATGGCCTGCACCTGGCCGATGATCTTTTTCAATCTGCGGTGCAGATTATCGGAATCCATACATTGTCTCATAGTGTGATACCTCCCGGGAAATTCGTATGTGTTCCATTATAGAAGCAACGGGGAAAACTGTCAAGCAAAGGGGAATTTCCACTGTACAGAAGCCCTTTGCTGCGTTATAATACAGCGTAACACCAGTGCGGCGCTGTGACGCGTTATAGAGACGCACGAAACAGAAAGAAAAGATGAGGAGCAAGATGATGTATAAGGAAGTCGCGAAATTAATTTTATACCGGGATCTGGGAGAGGACAGCATTTTACGGAAGCTGGCCGGGATTTTTGAGGACTATGAAAAGGACCAGTGCAGCGCCGCGGAGCTGACCACGAGGATTTATGAGCAGATGAAGGCGCTTCTGGATCTGTCTACCATGTACGGATTTGACGAGAACCTGTGGCACAATTACCTGACCTTCATTCTCTTAACCAATGAGAACTCCTTCAGTATGACCAGCGAAAAGGTGGGGGCCAACGACGGCACCGTCAACCATTTCGCGAAAGCGGATTTTAAGGTGTTTAAACACCTGTTTGATTACGATTTCAGCTCCATTGAGCGGGATCTGGAGATCGACTGCTTCAGCACCGTCTGCCACTATAAGGCCATCGGCAAAAAAGAGCGGATGTACAATAAAAACGTCAGCGAAAAGGTACAGGCGGTGAGCCGTCAGATTGAGCAGGCAGAAGATGAAAATGAAATCTTCAAAATAATTACAGATTTTTACAAAGCCTACGGCGTAGGTATGTTCGGTCTGAATAAGGCCTTCCGGATCCGGGAGGCCGGAAGCGGGGTGGAATTCCTGCCGGTCAACAATACAGAGCAGGTGCTTTTGAAGGACCTGGTAGGCTATGAAATTCAGAAGAAAAAATTGGTGGACAATACGGAGGCCTTTGTGAAGGGACTTCCGGCCAACAATGTGCTGCTTTTCGGCGACGCCGGCACCGGAAAATCCACCAGTATCAAAGCGATTCTGAACGAGTATTACGATCAGGGTCTGCGTATGATTGAGATTTATAAGCACCAGTTTCAGGATTTGTCTTCGGTCATTGCCCAGATTAAGAACCGGAACTACCGCTTCATTATCTACATGGACGATCTGTCCTTCGAGGAGTTTGAGATCGAGTACAAGTACCTGAAGGCGGTCATCGAGGGAGGTATGGAAACCAAGCCGGATAATGTGCTGATCTATGCGACCTCCAACCGCCGTCATCTGATCCGGGAGACCTGGGGAGACAGAAGCGACATGGAGCAGGACGAGGGTATGCACCGTTCCGACACCATGCAGGAGAAGCTGTCCCTGGTGGCCCGCTTCGGTGTGACCATCAATTTCTCCAAGCCTACCCAGAAGGAGTATTTCCAGATTGTGACAGAGCTGGCAAAGCGTTATCCGGAGATAACCCTGACCGACGAACAGCTCTGCGCCGAGGCCAACAAGTGGGAGCTGAGCCACGGCGGTATCTCCGGCAGAACGGCCCAGCAGTTTATCAATTATCTGGCGGGAAAATCGATATAAGATATGTAGCAGGAGGTGCGTAGGAGCAGCTCCTGCTTTACTTATACTGCAACGATGATTCTATAAATTATCGCCGTTTCAACAATTTTTCCGTAAGATAAAGTCCCTGGTAGAGCCCCATGGCCAGGATACACAGGATAACGATGGACATCAGCACCAGATCCAGCTGGAAGACCTGGCTTCCGTAGATAATGAGATACCCCAGCCCCCGGCGGCTGCCGATGAACTCCCCGATGATGACGCCCACCAGACAAAGCCCGATGTTGACCTTCATGGTGTTCAGAAAGACCGGTACGGAGCCGGGCAGAATCACCTTGAAGAGCACGTGACGTCGGCTGCCGCCCAGGGTGTAGATGAGCTTGATTTTCTCCGCCGGAACCTGCCGAAAGCCTGTATACAGGGTCAGAATACTGCCGAAAACCGCCACGGAAATACCGGCCACGATGATGGTCCGCATATTGGCGCCCAGCCAGACGATGAGAAGCGGAGCCAGGGCCGATTTGGGCAGGCTGTTTAAGACCACCAGATAAGGCTCCAACGTCCGGGAGAGGACCGGGGAAAGCCAAAGCAGCACCGCGGCCGCAAGGCTTAAGAGAAAGACCAGGAGGAAGCTCAGCAGAGTTTCCAGAAGCGTCACGCCAATATGGAGAAAAATGGATCCGTCCCGGCTCATCGTGAAAAAGAGACGGAGCACCCGGCTGGGACTGCTGAAGATAAAGGCGTCAATCAGGTGAAGGCGCGTGCTGAGCTCCCACAGAACCAGGAACAGGAGAAAGATCAGAAAACGGGCCAGGAGGACCCGTTTTTGCTGCGCGCGCTGATTTTGCAGAAAGCTCTTCTGGGCCGGAGAACAGGGAGTGGTATCATGCACAGTCGTTCAGCTCCTTCCAGATAATATTGAAATATTCCTTGAATTCCGGGGCGCTGCGGGAGACGAAGGGCGTCCGGTCAGGGATAGAAAACTGAATAGCTACCTGTTTCCGGATCCGTCCGGGACGCTTTGACAGCACCAGCACCTGGTCAGCCATACTGATAGCCTCCGAGAGATCGTGGGTGACAAGAATGGCTGTCTTTTTTTCTTTTTTCAGAATACCATAGATATCGTCGCAGACCATCAGACGGGTCTGGTAGTCCAGGGCGGAAAAGGGTTCGTCGAGCAGTAAGAGCTCCGGATTGAGGGCCAGGGTACGTATAAGGGCGGCGCGCTGGCGCATGCCGCCGGAGAGCTGGGAGGGACGGGAGTCCCGGAAGTCAGACAGTCCGTAGGCGGTCAGCAGCTCCTCTACCCGCTGAAGCTTTTCCGGGGTTTTCTGTTTGCGGATTTCCAGCCCCAGAAGGACGTTGGCGTAGACAGTGCGCCATTCGAACAGGTGATCCCGCTGAAGCATATAGCCGATGTCTGCCCGGGCGTCCCGGACCGGCAGTCCCTTCAGCGAGATAGTTCCCTCCTCCGGCAGAAGCAGGCCGGAGATCAGGGAGAGCAGCGTGGATTTCCCACAGCCGCTGGGTCCCACCACAGCCAGAAAATGACCTGGCTGCAGGGTAAAAGAGATATCGGAAAGAGCCGGAGTTTCGCCCTCCGCCTGATGGTAGGCAAAGGATACATGCTCCAGCGTAAGCAGCGGATTCATAGGCAGGCCTCCAGAGGTTATATCATTATCTTATGGCAGACGGGCGCGGGGCGTTACCGGAAAATTCCGGACAATCCGGATCTTCTGATGCAAAAATGATACAACTGTGTTACATTGTAGATAGAAAAAGGGGATCGGTGCAATGATAGAAATACTGGTGGTAGAGGACGAGCGTCCCATTTCCAATCTGATAAAAATCAATCTGACGAAGGCAGGGTACGCCTGTACCTGTGTCTACGACGGGCTGGCGGCGGTGGACGCCCTGGATAAGAAGCCCTATGACCTGGTGCTTCTGGATATCATGCTGCCGGGCGCGGACGGCTACGAGGTAATGGAATACCTGGCGCCCCTGGAGGTTCCGGTCATCTTTCTGACGGCGAAGGCCACGGTATCGGACCGGGTCCGGGGACTTCGGATGGGAGCGGACGATTATCTGACCAAGCCCTTTGAAATCATCGAGCTGCTGGCCCGGGTGGAATCGGTGCTGCGGCGGTATCACAAGACAGAGCAGATCCTGCGGGAGGGCGATCTGGTTATCGATACGGCGTCCCGGACGGTGACCCGGAACGGGGAAGAGCTCCGGCTGACCAAAAAGGAATTTGAGCTGCTTCTGCTTTTTGTGCGGAATAAAAATATCGCCCTGTACCGGGACACCATCTATGAGCGTATCTGGGGCGGCGAATACATGGGCGACAGCCGGACGGTGGATCTGCATGTGCAGCGGATGCGGAAGAAGACCGGGCTGGAGGAAGAGATCAAGACGGTATACAAGGTGGGCTACCGCTACAGCCCGGATACGGGAGAGAAAAGAGCCTGACAGAAGGGAGACGGAAGATGAAATTTTCCTGGAAAATCAGTATTTCCATGATGACCATCAGTATCCTGGTCATGGGACTGGGCGGCTGTGTGCTCCTGGGCGCTCTTTTTTCTTCCGCCTGGAACCGGGAGACCCGGAACGCGGCAGAGGAGAACCGGATGCTGTCTTATTCCTTCGTGGCTTACTGGAATACGACGGTACAGGAATGGCAGAATTTTACAGATAAAGAAATTCAGGAAACGGCGGAGACCATGGCCCGGGAGATGGCGGATATGGGGCTGGATTTTCAGATCTATGACGAAGAGGGACAGGCGCTCTATAGCGGGAAAAAGGCAGAGCCGGGGAAAGAGGAACGGATCGGGCGTCTTATGGAAGCGGTATCCGGGCGGCAGCGGGCAAGAGAGCTTCGGAAAAAGGAGGGGCGGTATGAGCTGGCCACCATGAGCAGCATTCGGCTGGGAGAGAAGCGGACGCTCTACCTGGAAAGCGACCGGGACGTGACCGCCCTTTTTAACGACCGGGCCGATCAGTACCGGATTTACCGCCGGTGGATGCTGGTGGTTCTGCTTTTAGAACTTCCGGTGTGTTATCTGATGACCGTATGGCTTCTGAAGCCCCTGGGCCGCCTGTCCCGGGCCGCCAGACGGATTGCGGGCGGTGACATGGAGGTGCGGGCCCGGGTAGAATCCGAGGACGAGGTGGGAAGGCTGACCCGGGATTTCAACCGGATGGCAGACCATCTGGAACAGCAGTTTACGGAGCTTCAGGATACCGCGAGACGGCAGGAGGATTTTATCGGAAGCTTCGCCCATGAGCTGAAGACTCCGCTGACCTCGATGATTGGCTACGCGGATATGCTGCGGAGCCGGGAGATGACGGAAGAGGAACGGATGGACGCGGCCAATTATATCTTTAAAGAAGGAAAGCGGCTGGAGGCCCTGTCCTTTAAGCTTCTGGATCTGATGGTGCTCCGCCATCAGGAGCTTGCGAAAAGACGCGTGTCTACCGAGTGGCTGGCAGAGGAAATCCGGGGGATCCTGGAGCCTGCCCTGGAAAAACAGGAGATCCGTCTTTGGGTGTCGGTGGAGGACAGGCAGGTGGAGTTGGAGCCGGATCTGATGAAAACGGTGCTGATGAATCTTCTGGACAATGGCCGGAAGGCCATGGAGGGCAGCGGCCGGGAAAAGAGGCTGACGCTGCTGGGGCGCCCGGAGCAGGGAGGCTATGCCTTTTATGTGTGCGACACGGGAAAGGGCGTGCCGGAGGCAGAGCTTAGCCGGATCACGGAAGCCTTTTATATGGTGGATAAATCCCGCGCCAGGCAGCAGGGTGGAGCGGGTCTGGGACTGTCCATCTGTGCGGAAATCGTAAAGTGTCATGGGGGCAGACTGGATTTTCAGAGCGAGGAAGGAAAAGGAACCCTGGTAAGGGTATGGCTGCCGGAACAGGCCGGGGAGGAGGAAGCATGAGAAGAAAAAACTGCAGATCCCGCAAAAGCTGGCTTCTGACCGTGGGAGCGCTGCTTCTGGCGGCGTCCGTGGGCTTTGGCGTTCCCCTGGCTTTCCGGAAATGGCAGGACGACAGGCGTCTGTCTGTGGTGGAGACGGAGGAAGCGTCGGAGGTGCGGATTACGTCCCAGACAGAGCTTAGCATGGTAGAAAAGGCGGAGCTGTTTCTGAGCGCCGACGCGAGTACCACCGTATTGGAAAAAGGGAAAAATTACGACGTGGCAGGAAGCCTTGCGAAAGCGGAGGAAGAG
>CAKRTY010000075.1 GCA_934402125.1 uncultured Anaerosacchariphilus sp.
GCGCCTTCCGGGCGCAAGCAGGTAATATCCCCTTATAGGGGGAGAACATGCCACCCGCTAAGCGGGTGGTCATGACTCTGCGAAAATATCCCGGTCAAACTTCCGTGCGAAAAGATGTGGTAGCCCAAGCAACAGCTCCTTATCCTCCTCCTGAAAGGTATAGGGATTGTTTTCTGATCCGCGTTCCCAGTCCACATAGCGCAGATTGGCCAGGGAGCCGTGTGTTCCCGCTTCGTCGAAGATGTAGGGGCGGAAGGGAGAATTGACGGCCAGGGTCTGCAGGAACAGCTCGTCGGCGCAGACGGAATGGGAGAAATGCTTCTGGATCCAGTCCTCGTGTTCCAACACGTAGTGAGCAAAATTGTCTGAGATACTGAACCAGTTAGGGCCCTTTCGGATGTGAAAATCACAACGCTTCAGCCGGTTGACCCGGAAAAAACGCTGAAGCAGTGTGAGGATATGATCGGCAGGTTCTGCCAGGGGCGAGCTGCTTTCCCGGAAAAAATGCCAGAGGGAAACCCGCTCCAGTACAGAGGCAGGAACGGGAAGCTCCTGATCAAAGGCAAGAAATTCCTTTCCGGCATAGGTTTCGAAGAAAGTGTGAATCTGCTCCGGTGATTTCAGAGGCAGATCCGAGCCGGAGAGCAGGTGATAATAAGTATAATGCTCCGGCGTAGCCGTCTTTAAAAGCATAAGCTCACAGGCAGTCTGACTATAGCCGCCCCAGTGGACATCCATCCGCTCTGTAAAAAAGAGACGGGATGAAGTCAGAAGCGATGAAAAATCTTCCTGAGAAAAATCGCTGGCTTTCTGATCTACGTGAAGATAGATATCGTTGCGGGGATCATCTAGCCGCTTTAAAAGAATCTTTAAAAAATCAAAATGGTTATGCGCCATGATTAAAAATGCGTGTCTGTTCATAAAAACCTCCAAAATACGGACTTTTGTCCCTGTTAAGTGTACCACAGAAACAAAAAAATGAAAATAATGAAAAAATTATGCCAGATGTGTACGAAAAAAGAGCCGGCATACGTACTAGTAAACGGGAAATATAATAAGGGATAGTCTGATAAGCCGATGAAAAACATAGAAAAGAAGAAGCGGCTGTGTTATAATGGAAAAAAACGGAATGTCATCAAAAGAAGACGAAAGGAGGTATTATGCGGAGACGAATTAAAAAAAAGAAAGGGTTGCTTAAGGATCCGGAGTACGAGCAGATCAAAAAACGCTGGATTACAGAACTGGAACAGGAGATGCAGACCCTGGAGGAGCTGGCAGAGAAAAAGGAAGCAGAAGATCCGGAATTTCTGTCCAGACTGAAACGTCAACTAAATAAATAAAAATAGTTGACAATTAAAAAGGGATTCGGTATACTGCAAAAGATGAAATCAGAAAAGGAGACCAAAGATGTATACTGAATCCCAAAAAGCGACAAAAAAACTTACAACCTATCAACTGACCCTGACAGCAGTAATGGCAGCGGTTATCTGTGTGCTGAGCCCGATTTCCCTGGCTATCCCGGTAAGCCCGGTACCCATTTCCCTGGGAAGCATGGCTGTATATCTGGCCGTAACCGTACTGGGCGCGAAGCTTGGTACCTTAAGCACGCTGATTTATCTGCTGCTGGGTCTGGTAGGACTTCCTGTATTCGCAGGTTATATCGGCGGAGCTGAGAAGCTGTTCGGACCTACCGGAGGCTATCTGATTGGATATATTTTCCTGGCACTGATTGCCGGATCCTTTGTGGGTCGATTTGTAGAAAATAAATGGAAAAATATCGCATTTGCGGCGGTAGGAATGATCCTGGGCACCATTGTTCTGTATCTGATTGGAACCGCATGGCTGGCATATTCCGCAGGAATGGAGTTCCAGGCGGCTCTCTGGGCCGGCGTTATCCCGTTCATTCCGGGTGATCTGGTGAAAATGGTGATTGCGGTGCTGCTGGGAAGCGCAGTACGGGCAAGATTGCTTCAGGCAGGAATTTTGAACAATTAGGGGACCAAATGCTCATAAACAGCATTGACTTTTTATTCACAAGCTGTTATATTTGTTGTTAGAAAGTGCACAGATTGCATACAGGTAACAGGTGGAAAAGAAGACCGGGTTCTCGTGAAATAAAGGGCAGATTAGACACCCGATATCTCACGTGGAATTTGGCTTCTTTTTGCGCTATAGAAATGTGCTGTAGGAAAATTGAAGAATCAGGGAGGAATTGTTTCATGGAGACTCGTCAGGGTAAAAGTGTATTTTCCGGCGTAGCAATTGGAAAACTTTTTGTGTATAAGAAGGCAAAACAGGTTGTGGAGAAGATCACCATTGAGGATCCGGCTGCGGAAGTAGCCCGCTACATGGCTGCCAAGGAAAAGGCAAAGGAGCAGCTGGAGCTGCTGAAAGAGAAGACCATGAAGGATGTGGGAGAAGCAGAGGCAGAGATCTTTGAAGCACATCAGATGCTGCTGGAGGATCTGGATTTCGTAGAAGGCATCACAGGCATGATTGAAAATGATAAGGTCAATGCAGAGTACGCCGTATTCGTAACAGGCGAGCAGTGCGCGGCACTGTTTCTGAGCATGGACGACGACTATATGCGCGGACGCGCGGCAGACGTCAACGATATCTCCAGCCGTCTGATCGCTATCTTAAGCGGTACCCAGGTAAGCGCAGAGGCTATGCCGGAGCCGGTTATTATTATGGCAGAGGATCTGGCACCCAGCGAGACCGTACAGTTTGAGAAGGACAAGATACTGGCTCTGGTTACCCAGAAGGGATCCGCAAACTCCCATACGGCTATCCTGGCACGTATGATGAATATCCCCTGTATCGTTACCGCAGATATCGATCTGGATCCGGAGCTGACCGGTAAGGACGGTATCGTAGACGGCTTCACAGGCAAGATTTACATTGAGCCGGACGAAGTGACCGCAGCTGTCATGGCAGAGAAGAAGAAGCGTGAGGAGGAGCGTAAGCTTCTGCTTCAGAGCCTGAAGGGTCTGCCGACCGTAACCAAGAGCGGCAAGCATATCCATCTGTATTCCAATATCGGAAGCGAGGAGGATGTGGATTCTGTACTGGAGAATGACTCCGAGGGTATCGGCCTCTTCCGCAGTGAGTTCCTGTATCTGGGCCGCGACACCTATCCGACAGAGGAAGAGCAGTTCCAGGTATATAAGAATGTTATTTCCAAGATGAATGGCAAGAAGGTTATCATCCGTACTCTGGATATCGGAGCAGACAAGCAGGCAGATTATTTCCAGATTCCCAAGGAAGAGAATCCGGCGATGGGCTTCCGCGCCATCCGTATCTGTCTTCACAGAACGGAAGTATTCAAGACCCAGCTGCGTGCTATTTACCGGGCAAGCGCGTACGGTACTGCTTCCATCATGTTCCCGATGATTATCTCTGTGGCAGAGGTAAAGAGAATCAAAGAGATCGTAGAGGAAGTAAAGGAAGAGCTGCGTCAGGCAGACATCCCCTTTGGCGATGTGGAGCTTGGTATCATGGTGGAGACGCCGGCAGCCGTTATGATCGCGGATATGCTGGCTCCGGAAGTAGACTTCTTCAGTATCGGAACCAACGACCTGACCCAGTACACCCTGGCGATTGACCGTCAGAACCAGTCTCTGGACGATATCTATGATCCTCATCATGAGGCAGTGCTTCGTATGATCCAGAGAACCATCGAGTGTGCTCACGCCCACGGCGCATGGTGCGGTATCTGCGGAGAGCTGGGAGCAGATATGGAGCTGACACGCCGCTTTATCCAGATGGGTATCGATGAGATGTCCGTATCTCCGGTATTTACCCTGGAGCTGCGTAAGAAGATCCGCGAGACAGAGTAAGCAGGCGGAATCTGAGAACGGTAGTCGGCCGGAGGCAGTCCGGCTTACAGCTATAAATTTACAAAAAAAGGAGAATCTATCATGAAAGAGTTCAAGTATGTAGTACAGGATGAGCTGGGACTTCACGCAAGACCGGCAGGACTTCTGGTAAAGGAAGCAGCAAAGTTCAAGAGTGCCATCACTCTGGACAGCGGCGCAAAGAAGGCAGACGCTAAGAGAATCATGGCAGTGATGTCCATGGGCGTTAAGCAGGGCGTAGAGGTTACCGTTACTGTAGACGGTGAGGATGAGGATGCAGCGTTCGACGCTATCAAGACCTTCTTCGAGACCAACCTGTAATTCAGAAAGAAGCTTCGCGGCATAGCCAGTTTTGGCTGTGCCGCGTTTTTTTATCCCAAACCCTACTTTTAAATTAGGTGTAAAGGTGATATACTAAATAACAAATGCCTGCCTTTCGGCGGGGCAAATAGAAAGACAGGAGAACAAACATGACCATAGAAGAATTGCAGAGCTATGAGCTTGTGGAGAAGCGTGAGATCGAAGAGCTTCATTCCGTGGGCTATTACCTGAAGCATAAGAAAACAGGGGCGAAAATCTGCCTCTTATCCAACGATGACGAGAACAAGGTATTCTATATCGGCTTTCGTACCCCGGCGCCGGACGATACGGGCGTAGCCCATATCCTGGAACATTCGGTGCTGTGCGGTTCCAGGGAATTCCCGGTGAAGGATCCTTTCATTGAGCTGGCAAAGGGTTCCTTAAATACCTTCCTGAACGCCATGACCTACCCGGATAAGACCGTATACCCCATCGCAAGCTGCAACGATACGGACTTCCAGAACCTGATTCATGTATACATGGATGCGGTATTCTATCCGAACATCTACGACAGGGAAGAGATCTTCTGCCAGGAGGGCTGGCATTATGAGATGGAGCAGGAGGACGGCGAGCTGACCCTGAACGGCGTGGTGTACAATGAGATGAAGGGCGCTTTTTCTTCTCCGGAGGGCGTGCTGGAGCGGGAGATTCTGAATTCTCTTTACCCGGATACCACCTACGCCAATGAGTCCGGCGGAGACCCGGAATTTATTCCGGATCTGACCAGGGAGCAGTTCCTGGATTTCCACAGCCGCTATTACCACCCCTCCAACAGCTATATCTTCCTGTACGGAAACTGCGATATGGCAGAGAAGCTTCAGTGGCTGGACGAAAAGTACCTGAGCCATTACGACTATCTGGAGATTGACTCCGAGGTCCGCACCCAGGCGCCCTTTGAGAACATGCGGGAGGTCGTGAAGGAGTACTCTATTTCCGCCGAGGAGAGCGAGGAAGATCATACCTATCTGTCCTACAACAAGTCCGTGGGAGATACTCTGGACGCGAAGCTTTACCTGGCGATGCAGGTGCTGGAATATATGCTGCTGACAGCTGCCGGAGCGCCCTTAAAGCAGGCGCTTTTAGATGCCGGGATCGGACAGGATATCATGAGCTCCTACGACAACGGCGTGAAGCAGCCGATATTCTCGATTATAGCGAAAAACGCCAACGAAGCCCAGAAGGACGCGTTTGTAGAGGTGATTGAAGGCACCTTAAGGAAGCTGGCAGAGGAGGGGCTGGACGAAAAAGCCCTGCGTGCCGGAATCAACTATTTTGAGTTCCGCTACCGGGAGGCAGATTTTGGAAATTATCCCGCCGGCCTGATGTACGGCCTGCAGGCCTTCGACAGCTGGCTTTATCAGGACGACAGCGCCTTCCTGCATCTGGAGGCACTGGACAATTTCGCGTTTCTGAAGGAGCAGGTGGGCAAGGGCTATTTTGAGGGACTGATCCGGAAATATCTGCTGGAGAATCCCCACGGTTCCCTGGTGCTGATCCGGCCGAAGAAGGGTCTGACCGCAGAGCAGGATGAGAAGCTGGCGAAAAAGCTGGCAGCCTACCGGGACAGCCTGAGCATGGAAGAAAAGCAGCGGATTGTGGCGTTTACCAGACATCTGAAGGAGTACCAGAGCGAGCCCTCCCCCCAGGAGGATCTGGCGAAGATTCCGCTTCTTGCCCGGGAGGACATTGAGAAGAAGGCCCAGCCCTTCCAGAATGAGCTTCGAAAAGCCGGAGATACGGAAGTTCTGTATCATGACCTGGTTACCAACGGCATTGGCTACGTGGATCTGGTGTTCCGGGCAGGCGGCATTCCCGTGGAGTTGATTCCCTATCTGGGACTTCTGAAGGCGGCCTTAGGCCAGTTGGATACGGAGCATTATACCTACGGGGAGTTCTCCAACGAGCTGAACCTGCATACAGGCGGTATCAGCTGCAGCGTGGGAAGCTATGATAGCGTAAAGAATCCAAAGGATTACCAGGCGGTATTTGAGGTAAAGAGTAAGGCCCTCTACGGGGAGCTTCCGGTGGCCTTTTCCATGATACGGGAAATGCTGCTGACCTCGAAGCTTCAGGATAAGAAGCGTCTTCGGGAAATCGTGTCGGAGACCAGATCCCGTCAGCAGATGGCCTTCCAGACCTCGGGACACTCCATGGCGGCCCTGCGTGCCATGTCCTACTTCTTATCCAGCGCCGCGTTCTCCGATATGACCGGCGGCGTGGACTTCTATCGCTTCATTGAGGAGCTGGACGGACAGTTTGAGGATCGGTGGGAGACAGCGGCAGAGAACCTGGCGAAGCTTGGACGGATTCTGTTCTGCCCGGAGAATCTCCTGGTAAGCTATACCGGAGAGGCAGAGAGTCTGAAGGGACTGGAGGACGAGGTGAAAAAGCTTTCAGCCTCCCTGCATCCGGATACGGGCGCGGAGCAGAAGGCGTGGGCGCTGGTTCCGGAGCATAAGAACGAGGGACTGAAGACCTCCGCCCAGATTCAGTATGTGGCCCGGGCCGGCAGCTTCCGGGCAGCGGGACTTCCCTACACAGGAGCCCTGAAGGTGCTGCGGATCATTATGAGCTATGATTACCTGTGGAACAATATCCGCGTCAAGGGCGGCGCCTACGGCTGTATGAACAACTACACCCGCACCGGCAGCGGCTACCTGGTATCCTACCGGGATCCGAACCTTCGGAAGACCAATCAGATCTATGAGGAAAGCGTGGACTACACCGAGAACTTCGACGTATCGGAGCGGGATATGACCAAGTACATCATCGGAACCATCAGCTCTATGGATACGCCGCTGAACGCCAGGGCAAAGGGAATGCGCTCCTTAAGCGCCTTTCTGACCGGCGTGACAGAGGAGCAGGTGCAGAAAGAGCGGGATCAGGTGCTTGGCTGCGGGATCGCGGAGATCCGGGCGCTGGCGCCGTATCTCAAGGCCATGCTGTCCCAGAACC
>CAKRTY010000076.1 GCA_934402125.1 uncultured Anaerosacchariphilus sp.
GGTACCATCCTCGATAAGGCTGATGGTACCATGCTTCAGCTCGCCTGCCGCATAGGCTTCGGAATGGATATAGCTGATTTCCTTCATTTTCAGGCTGCCTTCCAGAGAGATAGCGTAATCGATTCCCCGGCCGATAAAAAATACATCGTGGGCTGCCGCCTGCTTGGAAGCAAACCACTGGAGCCGCTCCTTGTCCTGGAGAATCCGGGTAATTTTTTCCGGCAGGGTTCCCATTTCCGCTATCAGGCCCTGATAACGCTCTCCGTCAATCTCGCCCCGGGCCTTCGCGAACTGGACCGCCAGAATATCGCAGGCCAGAAGCTGCGTGCTGTAGGCTTTTGTGGTTGCCACGGAAATCTCCGGCCCGGCCAGGGTATAGAATACCTTATCTGCCTCCCGGGCAATGGAGGAGCCTACCACATTTACGATAGCCAGGGTACGGATTCCCAGTTTCTTCGCCTCCCGGAGAGCCGCCAGGGTATCGGCTGTCTCGCCGGACTGGCTGATGAGGATTACCAGGCCCTTCTTATCCAGCAGCAGGGTCCGATAGCGGAATTCAGAAGCCAGCTCTACCCGGACCGGTATCTTCGCCAGATCCTCTATCACATACTGGGCCGATACGGCGGCATGATAAGCGGAGCCGCAGGCTACCATATAAATCTGGCTGATATCCCGGATTTCTTCATCGGAAAGTCCCATCTCAGACAGATCTATCACGCCATCCTTCACCACAGAGTTTAAGGTATCCTGAAGGGCTTTTGGCTGCTCATGAATTTCCTTCATCATGAAATGCTCAAAGCCGGCCTTTTCTGCCGCTTCCGCATCCCACTTGATTTCCACCGGAGTTTTCTCAATCTCATCGCCATCCAGGTTATAAAAGGTGATAGCGCCCTTCTGCAGACGGGCCAGCTCCATGTTGCCGATATAATAGACATTTCTGGTGTATTTCAGAATAGCCGGTACATCAGAGGCCACATAACACTCCCCATTTTCCACTCCCAGAATCATCGGGCTGTCCTTGCGGGCCACGTATATCTCCTCCGGATAATCCCGGAACATGACAGCCAGGGCATAGGATCCGCGGATCCGCACCATGGCGTGGTTGATGGCGTCCACCGGAGTGCCCAGGTATTTCTTATAATAATAATCGATCAGCTTGATCGCCACTTCTGTATCGGTATGGGAATAGAACTGATAGCCTTTGAGCAGCAGCTTATCCTTCAGCTCCTGATAGTTCTCGATAATCCCGTTGTGTACGCCTACCACATTGCCGTCATCGCTGCAATGGGGATGGGCATTATTCTCGGATGGCTCGCCGTGGGTCGCCCAGCGGGTGTGGCCGATTCCACAGTCGCCTATCAGCGCCTGACCGCCATTGGTTTTCTCTGCCAGAATCTTCAGCCGTCCCTTAGCCTTTACAATCTCGATGGGCGCGTCTCCATTCCGCACCGCCAGTCCTGCGGAATCGTATCCTCTGTACTCCAGCTTGGAAAGTCCATCCAGCAAAATCGGAGCTGCCTGCTGATTCCCAACAAATCCTACAATACCACACATATGTCTTATATCCTCCTGTTCTTCTTTCTATCTATACGCTGTCAGATAAAATGTCAAAACTGTATTCGCCAGGTTCCATGAATCGGGACCGACATGTTATAGGTATTGTAGCAGATATTCTTTAAATTGAAAAGTACAAATTAAAATCCGACTAAAAAGTGCAAATATACATTTTTAGTTACTCAAAAGTACAAATGTAAGCTTAAAAAGTGCAAATTTATTTTACCATAATATTCCAAGTCGCTAATGCAATCAAAAAAGAGAACCTCGCGGTTCTCTTTTTCGGATAAGAAGAATGAAAATAATTTATGCTCTCTTCTGCTTCTTCGCTGCGATTGCTGCTACGCCAAGTACGGCTGCTGCTGCGAACCATACCATATACTCAGCAGTCTCGCCAGTCTTCGGAGAGGTTGCTCCTGTGCTGGAAGAGCTGGAGCTGCTGGAACTGGAGCTGGAACTACTGGAGCCGGAGCTGCTGGATCCAGAACTGCTGGAGCTGCTGTCTGCTACTACGATAACCGGAGACAGACTTGCAAACTTCACAGTGATGGTCTTCGCGTCCATATCTACATTGGACGGTGTAAGAACTTCCCAGCCGCTTCCCTCTACATAGTGAAGAACTTTTACGTTCTTTACACTGTTGGTCAGGTTTGCGATACCCAGAGTTACAACATACTTTCCATCTGCATCCCTTGTAGCTGTGGTTGCTGTTACATCGATAACAGAAGTCAGTGCTTTCTTTCCTTCTACTGCCTTCTTCACATCCTCAGGAGCGCCTGCGCTCAGCAGATTGCTCAGAGTAGCCTGGCTGCCGTCGTTGAATTTTTCAATTCTTTCCTTTACAGCTGCGTCCGATACGTGAGCCGCTCCATCAGCGGTCACAACGATTCCGTCGCTCTTGGATACTGCATCCGTGGTCTTGCTCGGTGCTGCGCATACGCTCAGGGTCTGAGCTGCAAGCAGACCTACCATCAACATTGCTGCAAATACTTTCTTTTTCATTTGTTTTGCCTTCCTTCCATATCATGTTTTTCATTCTTCTATCGATACCAGTACAGCCTGTACCAGATATCTTCTGTCAGCCATCCCTGCATAGCAGGTGGACAGGGTGATAATCCTGTCCTCCGCAGTCACTTCCATCGAAGTGTCTACGAACGAATTCATATCGCGCATGGAGCGCACATCCTCCAGATAACCCGCAAATACCTGCGGATCCTGAAAATCGAAATTCAAAAGCAGATGTCTGCTGTCATAAAGATACGCCGCAAAAATCTTATAATGCAGAATTTTGTCCGGCATATAAATCGTAATATCCCGATTTTCATCAAAGAAGCTCCGGTCACTGTAGTTATGAAGCGTCCGGAACATACTTCCGTTCTTCATATTGTGTCCGTAGATTACCGTGTTGGGATCTGTAAAATCTTTCCTGTTATAATTCTCCGTAAAAATCGCTCCGGCGATATCCTCTTTTCCATCTATATCATGGTTCAGGTAATAACTGTTGTCACTGTCATGCTGCAAGATTGGATAATCCACTTTGGTTCCCGGCACAGTAATCCAGGCGTAAACCTCCGGATTTTCCTCCTGCAGCGCCGCGAAGTCAATCGGTATCTCCAAGCTTTTCTCCGGCTCTTCTGTCTCTTCTTCTACCTCTTTCGGTTCTTCTGTCTTTACCTCCTGCTGCAGCTCCTCGTACTGTTCTCCACTCTCCCTGGAGACTGTAAGCTTCCAGATCCCCATCGCGGCACAGAATACTGCCGCAGCTGCAATGATAACTGCCGCCCTGTTTTTCATGCTACTCTACCTTCTTATAAAATGTCTCAAGCACCTTTTCATAAAAAGCGCTGTCATCTATTCGATATTCATCAAATTCGCCGTCAAAGCTACTCTCACCCGGAACCGTCCAGCTTTCACTGTCCGCTTCCTTGCCAAGGGCTTCTGCCAGCTTCGCGAACCAGTCATTATGAATCGTGCCCGTCATATAAGGCTTCAGCTTCTGATACATACTTCCCACAAGACCCGGATCCGATGCCAGAGATTCCCGGACCTGTTCTCCCAGTGCTGCCAAAAATACCTGCTGACGCTCCATCCTGGCTACCGCGCTCTCATGCGTCTCAACATCCCGATACCGCACAAAGGTCTCGGCATTTTCCGGTGTAACCGTGACCGTCGCGCCCTGCTTCATTTCCGGATCTTTTTTCTCCAGACTGTCATTGGGAACTACCACATCTATGTTACCCACACATTCCAGCAATGCCGGAATGCCGTCCATACTCAAACTGCTGGTTCCCTGAATCGGGATTCCGTAAAACAGTCTGCTCACCGCTTCCTCTGCCAGCCTACAGCTTTCATAACCTCCATCGCCATACGCATAAGCCAGGCTGATGTGATCCTCGGTCAGCCCCAGGCTCCCGCCGGCTTTATCAAAAACTTCTATCTGCGTCATGGTATCGCGCGGAATGGAAATAAGCTTTACGCTCTTTTCTACCCGGTCATAACTGACAAGATACAGCGCGTCAGACTGTCCGGCGTCTGCCTGTCCGGTTCTGGTCTCCACTCGTTCCCTTGTGTCGATTCCCAGAAAAAGGAAATTGCTCAGGTGATCGTTGTATTGATACTGCTCCCCCTGCCAGATAACCGCGCCGTCCGCCGCTACCTCTTCTTCCACAGTCTCCTGGGGCTCTGTCTCTTCTGTATTTTCCTGCTGTTCTGCTTTTCCGCAGCCCGCTGCAAGCACCAGAGCCAGCAAAAAGCCACCGACTGCCTTTTTATATTGTTTACGCATTTTCTGTCTTATCATAATCGTATTTATAATATCCGTAATGCTTGTAATACTTGTCCTGCTCCAGATCCACTTTATTCAGCACAGCGCCCAGGATTTTACAATTTGTCTGCTCCAGCTGCCGCTTTACGCGCTGGAGAATCTTGTAGCTGACACGCTTGTTCTCAATAACCAGAATAACGCCATCGCACCATTTCGCGGCAATCAGAGCGTCGCTGACGCTTCCCAGCGGCGGCGCGTCCAGGATAATACAGTCGTACTCGCTTCGGAACTGCTGAATCATCTGACCAAAGGCCTCGTCCTCCAGAAGCTCGGAAGGATTCGGCACACAGGGACCTGCAAACACCACATCCATGTCCGGAAAATTCGTCTCATAGCATACCTCTTCCATATCCGCCTGCCCGCAAAGGTAATTGGATAACCCCTTCAGATTCTTTCCTTTTACCCGATAACGGCTGACAAAGGTGGATTTGCGGATATCCGCATCCAGAAGCAATACCTTTTTGCCCATATTGCCCATCTCCCTGGTCAGCTGAAACGCTATATTGCTCTTTCCCTCATTGGGGAAACAGCTTGATATCAGAATGACACGGATACCTCTTCCCGCAAACTGCAGGTTGGTACGCAATGTCTTAATCGCTTCTTCATAAAAGCTGTCCGGCTTTTTGGGATCCGTCATAACTATGCTCTGTTTCATTTTTTCACCTTTTTTACTTTTTTCTTTTTCGGTTTCTGTTTATCGGACTTTCTCTTATTATTCAGGAAATCTTTTCTGTCAGGTACGACCGCCAGGGTAGGAATACCCAGATAATGTTCCACATCCTCCTCCGACTTAATCGTATCGTCCATCAGCGTCAGAATCACAACAATACCGCAGCTTACCATTACCCCAAGCAGAGCGCCCAGCGCTATATTCTTTTTCATGCTGGGACTGGAGGGATATTCGGCTACCTGTCCCTCATCGATGATCTTCGGCGGAATTCCTTCCATCTTATCACCGATAAATTCCGACGTCACAGAAGCCACTTCATCCACGATCCGTTTCGCTTCCGCCGCATTCGGGTAGGTAATTGTGATTTCCATGATCCGGCTGTCTCCCGGATTGTTAATATCCAGATCCTCGACCAGCTCATCGTAGGTAATATCCAGCTTCAGATTCTCAATGACCTTGTCCACTACCTGATGGCTTGTGGTCAGAATCTCATAGTCCTTGGTCAGCTGCGTCCCCATCTGCAGATCCGCCAGGGAAGCCAACGTTGTCTCCTTGGTAAGCACCAGCATGGTGGTGGTAGACTGATACATCGGTTTGAGCACCAGCCTGGTATACCCAAAGGCTGCCGCTCCACATATCATTCCCGCCAGACAGATCCAGATCAGCTTTCTCCTAAGCGCGTATAAAAGCTCTACCAGATCGATCTCTATTTCGTCATCGTACTCTTTTTCCATAACCAAACCCCTCAGTCTATCAGTATCTCTTCCGCGTTTTCCCAAAGCAGCTCCTGTATCGTATCCTCTTCCAGATGACGGAGCATCCAGCTTTCCGCGGCTTCTGTCACCGGCGGCCGATGCGCGGTACTGTGCATATCCGTTCCCAGGAACGAAATATTGCCTTTTTTCAACTGCTTTTTACACCAGCGCGCCGTCTCATCCGTCCAGCCGCCGCCTATGCTTCTGTAATTCAGCTGTATCCGGATGTCCGAATCCAGCAGTTCTTCTATATAATCCGGTTTTCTTAGAACCGGATACCGCTCCGCATGTGCCAGAACCGGCACATACCCGCAAAGGCGTACATTCCGTAAGCCCCGGTACAGTTCCGACCAGCTTGCATGCGGTCCGAACTCTATCAATACATCCTCACTGCCGGCCAGACTCAGAAGCTTACCCTTTTCCAGCTTCTCCGGCACTGCTTCTGTGTAGAAAATCTCCTGTCCCAGATATAGTTCCATCTCCGGAAGCTCTTTCCGGATCATTTCTTTCAGCTTCTGAAATAAGTCCTTCAGCCTTTCCGGATCCTCATTGGGAAACTGCAGCGAACCATGCGGCGTGGCAATCAGCTTCCGAAAGCCCTGTTCTGCCGCCATTCTGACCAACGCCAGACTTTCTTCCTCACTTTTCGCCCCATCATCTACTCCCGGTAAGATATGACAGTGGATATCTGTCTTTTCCATTTCCCAACACCCTGTTTCCCACACTTTTATCAATTTGTGTAACATCTCAAAAACTACGGTCATTCTACCACTTTTATTATAGCTCAACAAGGTTTTTTTACACATTTTCACTTTTTAACCATTTTTCTACATAATGAGCAAAATATGGGGCTTTTTCCAAAAAAACGCAGGCATATTTCAGCCTGCGTTTTCCCTGTTTTCTATTTTCTAGAATTATTTGTCATTTTCCGGCAGATCCTTGATGGAGAAGCTGAAGCGTCCCATCTTGTCCTTGCCCAGGCAGATAACCTTCACTACGTCGCCCAGTGTCAGCACATCCTCTACATGGTTGATACGCTGCTTTGCGATCTTGGAGATGTGTACCATGCCCTCTTTACCCGGAGCGAACTCCAGGAATGCGCCGAACTCCTTGATGCTGACTACCTTACCGGTAAGGATCATACCCTCTTCAAAATCGGTTACGATAGTCTGAATCAGCTCGATGGCCTTATCCATAGCAGCCTTGTCTGTTCCGCATACGGATACAGCGCCGTTGTCGTCGATATCGATCTTCACGCCGGTCTGCTCGATGATGGCATTGATGGTCTTTCCTC
>CAKRTY010000077.1 GCA_934402125.1 uncultured Anaerosacchariphilus sp.
CAGGCTTTCGCTTAAGCCTGTCCGGCGCGCAGGGATATTTTGGCATTGAGCCGGATCTGACCACCTTCGGCAAGATTATCGGCGGCGGTATGCCGGTGGGTGCCTACGGCGGACGGAAGGACGTGATGAAGCTGATTGCCCCCAGCGGCCCGGTATATCAGGCGGGAACCCTGAGCGGCAATCCGGTTGCCATGGCGGCAGGCTTAAGACAGCTGAAGCTTCTTCGGGAGACGCCGGATTTTTATGAAAAGCTGAATCATAAGGCAGATGGATTCTTCGAGGGAATGCAGGAGGCAGTAAAGGCGGCAGGAAAGCCCTGGCAGATCAACCACATCGGTTCTCTGGGCTGCATCTTCTTCACCGACCGGCCGGTTACCAATTATGCGGAGGCAAAGACCTCAGATACGAAAAAATTCGGAGAATACTTCTCTTATATGATAAAGAACGGCATCTATCTGGCGCCGTCCCAGTTTGAGGCCATGTTCCTGTCGGCGGCCATGACAGAAGAGGAGCTTGCAAACACGCTGGAAATTTTCAAGGAATATCTGAAGCAGTGCTAAGCATAAGGAGGAAAATACCATGGACAAGAAAAAATACGTAGCTTATGTAGGAACTTATACCCATGGCAACAGTGTGGGGATTCATCTTTTTGATCTGGACGTGGAAAATGGCACCATGAAGGAGCGCAAGGTTATCCCGATTAACAATCCTTCTTATATCAAGATGTCCCACAACGGAAAATTTCTGTATTCCATCGCCGACGAGGGCGTGAGATCCTTTACGGTACAGCCGGACGGGGATCTGGTTCCGTTAAACTGCGCCAGCATCGAAGGTATGCGCGGCTGTTATCTGTCTACCGATAAGGATGATAAATATCTCTTTGTGGCAGGCTGGCACGACGGAAAGGTAACGGTTATGCGCCTGAATGAGGACGGTACGGTAGGAGAGATGACCGACGAGGTTTTCCATAAGGGTCTGGGCAGCGTGGCAGAGCGGAATTTCCGCCCCCATGTAAACTGCGTGAACCTGACGCCGGACGGAAAGTATCTCTGCGCGGTGGATCTGGGTACGGATCAGATTAAGATTTATAAATTTGATCACCGGACCGGTAAAATCGAGCTTCTGGATTTGCTGTTCTGTGAACTGGAGTCTGCGCCCCGGATCATCAAGTTCAGTCGAAGCGGAAAATTTGCCTATGTGATCAGTGAGCTGAAGAATTATATTACGGTCTACAGGTACGACGGAAGCGGAAAGAACCCGGTATTTGAGGAGATTCAGAAGGTTTCCACACTGAACGATTACCATTCCGCCACCAGCGCGGCCTGCGCCCTGCGGTTCTCCAGAGATGATACGAAGCTTCTGTGCACCAATGCCGGGGACAATACGGCAGGTCTTTTCCATGTGGATACCGAGACTGGACTGTTGGAGAAAATCTGTATTCTGCCGATTAGCGGGGACTACCCGAAGGCCATTGATTTCTTCCCGGATAATAAGCACATCATGTCACTGAACCATGAGAGCAATACCATCACCACCTTTGAGGTGCATTATGACAAAAACTATTTTACGGCCAAGGGAAAACCGCTCTCCATTGAGACGCCCAACTGTGTTCTGGTGGCAGAGATCGAAGGGTAGTGGGGATGGATAAACTACTACAATTTGCAGACCCCACGCGCATACGCGTGGGCTCCTGCTTTGCAGGAGGATACAGGAGAAAAACTTCTGCCCTTACATGCGAGCATGACGTGCAGAAGTTTTTCTCCTGTATCGTCTGCAAATCATAGCCGTGTACCCTTAAAAGTACAAATTATTTCCTGTCAGGGCTTGCAAAATATGGCGAAAGCACCTAAAATGGATATAGAATTATGGTGTACATTGTGAAATGTACTGTGAGCCGGCGAAGGGCAACTTTTGTCGGCTCATAGAACTGTAATAAATTATTTACAAGAAAAGGAGAATGTATCATGAAATTTGTTGTTGAAACCTCGGCACGTCACGTACATGTAACACAGGAGGATCTGGAGACTCTGTTCGGTAAGGGTCATGAGCTGACCAAGAAGAAGGATCTGTCTCAGCCGGGTCAGTTTGCCTGTGAAGAGAAGGTAACCATCGTAGGAAGCAAGAAAGAGATGAAGGCTTCCATCCTGGGACCGGTTCGTCCGGAGACACAGGTAGAGCTGTCCCTGACAGACGCGCGTTCCATCGGCGTAGACGCTCCGATCCGCGAGTCCGGCGATATCGCAGGCAGCGGCGCATGTAAGCTGGTAGGACCGGCAGGCGAGGTTGAGCTGAAGGAAGGCGTAATCGCAGCAAAGCGTCATATCCATGCAACTCCGGAAGATGCTGAGAAGCTTGGCGTAAAGGATAAGGATGTCGTATCCGTAAAGATTGATACCGAGGGCAGAAGCCTGGTATTCGGCGATGTAGTTGTTCGTGTAAGCCCGAAGTACGCTCTGGCTATGCACATCGATACCGACGAGTCCAACGCAGCAGCTTGCGGACGCGAGGTATTTGGTGAGATCGTAAAATAATCGTGAAGGCAATGAGCTTGCTCACGAATACCACTGCGAAGTAAATAAGAATTAAGGAGAATACATAGCTATGAAAATCTTAGTAATCAACTGCGGAAGCTCCTCTCTGAAATATCAGCTGATCGATATGGAGAATGAGTCTGTAATGGCAAAGGGTCTCTGCGAGAGAATCGGAATTGAAGGTTCCAAGCTGACACATAAGGCAAACGGCAAGGAAATGGTAATCGAGCAGTCTATGCCGGCACATACCGAAGCAATCAAGCTGGTTATGCAGGCCCTGGTAGATCCGGAGTACGGTGTAATCAAGGATACCAAGGAGATCTCTGCAGTCGGACACCGCGTTCTGCACGGCGGAAAGGTTTACAGCGATTCTATCGTAGTTGACGAGGACGTAAAGCGCGTAATCCGCGAGTGCTTCGACCTTGGACCGCTGCACAACCCGGCAAACCTGATGGGTATCGAGGCATGCGAGGCAGCTATGCCCGGAACTCCGAACGTAGCAGTATGGGATACCGGATTCGGTATGAAGATGCCGGAGAAGGCATACCTCTATGCAATCCCCTATGAGTACTATGATAAATACAGCATCCGTCGTTACGGCTTCCATGGCACCAGCCATCTGTTCGTATCCGGCGAGGTTCTGAAGTTCGCTGAGCTTGACCCGGAGAAGGGCAAGGTTATCGTATGTCACCTGGGCAACGGAGCAAGTATCTCCGCATCCATCGGCGGCAAGTGTGTAGATACCTCCATGGGTCTTACCCCACTTGAGGGTCTGATCATGGGTACCAGAAGCGGCGATGTGGATCCGGCTGTTATCCAGTTCATCTGCAACAAAGAGGGCAAGGACGTCAATGAGGTTCTGAATATCCTGAACAAGAAGTCCGGTATCCTTGGCATGAGCGACGGCATCTCCAGCGATTTCCGTGATGTAGGAAAGGCAGCAGAGGAAGGAAATCATCATGCACAGGTAGCTCTGGACGCATTCATCTACCGTGTAGCAAAATACATCGGCGCGTACACAGCAGCCATGAACGGTGTAGACGCTATCGCGTTTACAGCAGGCGTAGGCGAGAACGATATCGAGAGCCGTAAGAAGATCTGTGAGTACCTGGGATACCTGGGCGTAGAGATCGACGACGAGGCAAATAACTGCCGCGGTAAGGTACAGATGATCTCCACTCCGAACTCCAAGGTTAAGGTAATGATTTACCCGACCAACGAGGAGCTGGCTATCGCGCGTGAGACACAGCGTCTGACCAAATAATTGCCATAAATAATTTTCTGTTGTAAGTGAAAATTACTTGACAAACCACTGCTGGGTGGTTATAATAGCCTAGTGTGCATTAGGAGAGAACTATGCTGATCAATTTGACAGATGTTTTGTCCTGTGAAGAAAAAGTGGTTAAGAGGACAGTGGAGACGGAGCTTCAGTCTTTTGACATAAGCCTGGGAAGCTTTCCCCTGACGGAGGAAAAACCGCTTGCATTGATACTCACGAATCTGGGCGACGATAAGCTGCTGATAGAGGGTGAGTTTTCCGTGAAGGCGCAGATTCCCTGTGACCGCTGTCTGACGGAAGTAGAAGTGCCCATAGATGTTTCCTTTGAAAAGGAAGTGGATATGAAGCTTTCTGCGGAAGGAAGAATCGACGATCTGGACGAAACCGATTTTATCAATGGATACAACCTGGACACGGCAAAGCTGGTGTACGGAGAGCTTCTGGTCAACTGGCCTATGAAGGTTCTGTGTAAGCCGGACTGCAAAGGAATTTGCAGAAAATGCGGGAAAAATCTTAACGACGGACCCTGCGGCTGTGATACGGTGGAGTTGGATCCGAGAATGGCGGTTATAGCCGAAATATTTAAAAACAGTAAGTAAATCAGAGGAGGTGTAACCTATGTCTATTTGTCCTAAGAATAAATCTTCCAAAGGTAGAAGAGATAAGAGAAGAGCAAACTGGAAAATGAGTGCAATGAATCTTGTAAAGTGCAGCAAATGCGGCGCCCTGATGATGCCTCATCGTGTTTGCAAGTCCTGCGGTTCTTACAATAAAAAAGAGATCATCGCTCAGGATTAATTTTGTGTAAAAGAGATGGAGCAGCAGAGGATATCTTTGCTGCTCTGTTTTTATGTAATAGGAAATTCCTATGGAATCCCCTATTACATAAAAAATAAAATGTTCTTTCAAAAATACAAAAAGAAATGAAAAAAGTACTTGCATTTTTGCCGGACATGTTATATACTAAATAAGTCGCAAGCGCGAAAGAAAAAATGGTCGATTGGTCAAGCGGTTAAGACGTCGCCCTCTCACGGCGAAAACAGGGGTTCGATTCCCCTATCGACTGCTGAAAAACCCTTGAATTTCAAGGGTTTTTTTGTGTCTATAGACAAAAATGGGTTTGTCAAAGGGCAGGAAGTATGCTATACTAAAAAACGAAAATCAGAACATTTGTACGATTGGGGTACGGTATGAAAAAAAGGTGGAAAGAACTTATTTTTGCAGTCTGGTTAATCAGTTCGATGGTTGCGATGGGATATATTTTTCTGAAAAATGGGTATAATCTCGTCAATTCAGATGATTCTGCGGAACTGATACTGGCCAGATTGCTTTCGGAAGGCAATGGCATATTAAGCAGGGGCTGGATGTATTCTACGGAATTGCGGGTTGTCAATACCCAGCTTATCCGCGCGCTGCTTTTCCGGATAACAGACAACTGGATGAGTGTCCGGATTGTCTCTAGTCTCGTGCTGGATCTGTGGCTTCTGATATCCTATGGCTTTTTTATAATACAGCTGACCGGAGAGCGGAAATGGTTCTGGTATACAGCGCCGTTTTTGCTGGTGCCCTTTAGTGGAGAGGCGTTTTATGTATATGGGGCAATGGCCTATTATATACCGCACCTGGCGTTGTCTTTTCAGATTCTGGGACTGTGTATCGGACTGTGGAAGGATAATCGCAGTAAACTCCTGAAATACCTGCTGCTGGCAGCGGTGTCATTGCTTGCAGCGCTTGGTGGAATCCGGCAGCTGTTGATTACGACGGTGCCTCTTATTCTTGCGTTGTTTTTTCTTGTGCTGCGGCATTCGGAACTTTTGGAAAAGAAAAAGGAATTTTGTACGCCCTGTCTGGCGATTGGCTGGAGTGCTTTCTGGAGCTTCACAGGTTATCTGGTAAACGCAAAGCTTCTTACAAAAATATATCATTTTAAGGCATACGATGAATTACATCTGAACCAGCCAACCATGGAACGGCTACAGGTGATTCTGCGAGGAATCCTGAATGTGTTCGGTTATACAGAGGGGGATGTTCCGGATACTCTTCTGATGAGCGAAAAAGGAATTTTGCTGGTATTATCTCTGGGATTTCTGGTATGGATGGGCCTTTTGCTTCTGCTTATCTGGAAGAACAGAAATTCACTGAGCCTTGTTTCTGAGTTTGTATATTGGTTCAGTATATGGGGCTTTCTGTTGTGCTTCCTGTTGTTTTTATTTACCGATGTGGAAGTGACGGCAAGATACTATCTTCTTTATATTATGATGTTTGTGCCGCTTCTGGCTGTTTTTTACAGAGAGACCGGACTTTCGACGGAAGTAAAAAAGCTGTTGTATGGGATGGCGGTTATAGCAGTCGTGATATTGAGCTTCGGGGTGTACAGAAATGAACTCCGCAAAACAGCGAATGAGGAAAGAGCCGTACTGAAAGAATATCTTGTAGAGCATGGCTACACTTACGGATACGCTACCTTCTGGAATGCGGACGTGATGACAGAACTATCCGGCGGACGCATTGAAATGGCGGCGCTTGAGGAACATGACGGCAATTGTTCCCTGTTCCCGTGGCTGGTAAGTCTGGATACCTTATTTCCCAGAGAGCCCAGGAAAGATGTGTTTCTTATTTTACATGGAAATGAAAGGAATAAGTTCAGCAGTCTGATTGAAAACAGGGAAGCGATATTTGAAACGGAAAGCTTATATCTATACACTTATGAAAGCTCAGCCGAATTTACAGCATTACTAACTCAGGAGTGAACAACATGGTAAATACAACAACCTACGACGCAGGCAGTATCTCAGTTCTGGAAGGATTGGAGGCAGTACGGAAACGTCCCGGTATGTATATCGGAAGCGTATCCAGAAAGGGACTGAACCATCTGATTTATGAAATCGTGGATAATTCCGTGGACGAGCATCTGGCAGGCTTCTGTTCGAAAATCAGCGTATTTCTGGAGAAGGACGGTTCCTGTACCGTATCGGACAACGGACGGGGAATCCCCGTGGATATGCATGCCAAGGGAGTATCCGCAGAGCGGCTGGTATTCACAACCCTGCATGCGGGCGGCAAATTTGATGATTCTGTATACAAGACCAGCGGAGGACTCCATGGAGTGGGTTCATCGGTGGTCAATGCGCTGTCTACCTATCTGGATATCGAGGTCAGCCGGGACGGCTATGTACATCATGATCGGTATGAGCGGGGAATTCCTGTCATAGAGCTGGAGAACGGTCTGCTCCCGAAGCTGCGCAGGACCCGGGAG
>CAKRTY010000078.1 GCA_934402125.1 uncultured Anaerosacchariphilus sp.
ATCGTATGATCAAGACCCTGGAAGAAGCCGGAGTCATCGATCGGAGAAATATGTATCGAATCGGAAGCTTGAAAGAAGGTGCATGAGTATGTTGGCAGACATTATCGTAGTAGCAATTGTGGGAATTATCGCAGTTCTCTGTATCAGAACCCTGATACACAATAAGAAGACGCACGGAACCACCTGCAGTATGGGCTGCGCAGGATGCAGCTGCAGTGGAAGCTGCGGATGCGGCGCTTCGGCCGGTCATAAGAAGTGAGACAGATAGTTTCAGAAAAATATCATAGATAACCGTCGAAAAACATGCTATACTCAAAGAAACGAATAAAGAGGGGGAGTTTTTATGTACGGTTACGAAAATGCAGCATCTGGACTTAAAAAAATGTTCACAGCTCAGGTAGGCGGTATTATCTGCGTGGTACTTATGATGATTCCATTCATCGGAGTAATCGGCCTGATCGGAGTATTTGTATTTGGAATTATGTCCCTGATCGGACTGAACAGCGCAGGAAAAGACATTGAAGGCTGCAAAACAGCCTTTACACTTACCATTGTACAGATGGTCGTAAGTGTAATCGGTAATCTGGCTGGCACGGGAGTTTTAGCTACGGTTTTTTCTGTTGTAAATGATATTCTGGCACTTCTGATTACCCGGGCAGTCTGCCTGTCTGTGTCGGAGGTGATGGAGAATCTGAACCGTCAGGATGTGGCAGATACGGGACATTCCGTATGGAAGATCAATCTGGGCTGCTATGTGGTGGATATCGTTCTGACGATTCTTGTCGTGATTCCTGTTCTGGGAACCGTGTTGGCGGTCGCAGGTAGCGTCGTTACCGTGATCCTGAGTCTGGTGGCAGGTATCATGTACATCATTTTCCTGTCAAAAAGCTATCGAGCTCTGGAGAATTAAGTTCATAAAATCCCTTCCGGTGCCGGGAGGGATTTTTTATGTACCCGAATAAAACGCCCTCTCCGAGAATAAATATAAAATGAAAACATACCCCGGGATGTCCCCTGATTATGAAAAAACTTCTGGCCGCTTTGCTTTCGGTACTTCTGTTCCTGCATTTCATTGTCATTGTACTGCCTGTAGAGGCCGGGGCCGCGTCAGGCGACGACTCCCTTGCCCTCTACGCCCAGTCGGCCGTCCTGATGGATGCCGAAACCGGGCGTATTTTATATGCCAAAAACGCGGAGGAACAGCGCCCCATGGCCAGCACCACCAAAATCATGACCCTGATTTTGGCGTTGGAGAATGCGAATCCGGACGATCTTGTTACGGTATCTGAGTACGCGGCCTCCATGCCGGACGTCCAGCTTCATATCCGTTCCGGCGAGCGTTACCGGCTGGGGGATTTACTCTATGCCATGATGTTGGAATCCCATAACGACGCGGCCGTGGCCATTGCCGAGCATGTGGGCGGCAGTGTTCCCGGATTTGCGGGGCTCATGAATGCCAAGGCCCGGGATATCGGCTGTTACGCTACGTATTTTATTACGCCCAACGGACTGGACGCGGAGGATAAAAAGGGCGTCCATTCCACTACGGCGGCGGATCTGGCCCGTATGCTGCGCTATTGTATCCTGCAGTCTCCAAGAAGAGAGGAATTTCTTGCAATCACCCGGACGAACGCTTACAGCTTTACGGACACAGAAGGGGTTCGTAGTTTCACGGTCGGGAACAAGAACGCATTTTTGTATATGATGGAAGGGGCGCTGACGGGAAAAACCGGATTTACGGGAAATGCGGGTTATTGTTATGTGGGGGCGCTTCGGCAGGAGGATAGGACATTTATCGTGGCCCTGCTGGCCTGCGGCTGGCCCAACAACCGTAGTTATAAGTGGAGCGATACCCGGAAGCTCATGAGCTATGGTCTGGCCCATTACAGCAGACGGCCTATCTGGCAGGAGCCGGATTTACCGGAGCTGGAAGTGAAAAATGCCGTCCCGGACGGCGCGGGAATCCATCTTGCGGAGCCTGTGTATACAAGGCTGCGTCTGTCGGAGAGTGAGCCGGACGCTGCGCTTCTACTGTCGGACAATGACCGTCTGCAGGTAAAGACGGTTCTGCCGGAAGCACTGACAGCGCCGCTGGAGCCCGGCACCCTGGTAGGCAGTGTCCGCTATTACGTGAACGGACAGATAATGAAGGTGTATCCGATAGAGACGGCGGAACAGGTAGAGGCTATAGACCTGCGTTGGTGCGTGGAGAAACTGTGGCGAAAATATATTCTGTAATGGAATCCGTAAGCATGAAGCTTGGTATCCTCTGCTTTATGTATTGGGGCGAATCCCTGATGTGGCTGATTGTTTTGCTGGTGAAAGATCCAAAAGGTTCTGTCAGAGCGGCACTTGCAAAAAAAATGTAAGTTTCGGAAAAATAGATTCTGTTAAGTAATGGATTTGTAGGAAAAACTGGCATTATTCAGAACCCCCTACCGGGCTTGTAGGAAAAGAACAGGGACGATTATAATAAACAGTGGCTGTGATATGGCGTAGGCCGTTTCACAGTCACTGTTTTGTTTCGTAGGATGAGGTGAAAAATGGCAAAAGTTCGTGATTTGACAAAAGGAAATATCGGGAAAAAATTGATTCTGTTTGCAATTCCCATGCTTTTAAGCAGCCTGGTACAGCAGCTTTATAATACCGTGGATTTAATTTATGCCGGTAACTTTCTGGGAAAATCCGCATCCGCATCCATTGGAGCCAGCAGTCTTCTGATTACCTGTCTGGTGGGCTTCTTTGGAGGAATGTCGGTGGGATCCGGCGTCGTGGTGTCCCAGATTTATGGTGCCAGAGATGAAGAAAAACTGAAAAAAGCCGTTCACAATGCGGTAGCTCTCTGTCTGGCGGGAGGCTTGCTGTTTATGCTGTTGGGGGTTGTATTTGCTCCGGTATATCTTCGCTTGATAAATACGCCATGGGAGCTGCAGGCAGGCGCAGTCAGCTATCTTCGGATCTATATGCTGTCGTTTCCGGTGCTTTTTCTATATAATATCGGCTCCGGAGTACTGCGCGCCCTGGGGGATTCCCGTTCGCCGCTGGCGGCCCAATTTGCGGGCGGCCTTGTAAATGTGGGAATGGATTATCTGTTTATCCGTGTATTTCATGATGGCGTCTGCGGAGTAGCCTGGGCTACGCTTTTTTCACAAGGTGTGGCGGCTGCGATTACACTTTATAATCTGAGCCGGCTTCCGGATCCTTATCGGTTGCATGGAAGGGAGATCCGATTTGAAGCGTCTATTTTAAAAGAAGTGATTCGGATCGGCGTCCCAGCCGGATGCCAGTCCCTGGTGATTACCCTGTCCAACGTGATTGCCCAATATTTTATCAATTCCTTCGGAGAAGATTCCATCGCAGCATTTACTGCGTATTTTAAGGTGGAATTGATTATCTATCTGCCAATCGTGGCCTTTGGGCAGGCGATTATGGCATTTTCCGGACAATGTAAGGGAGCGGAGGATTACAGGCGTATCCGGAAGGGAACCGGGATTTGTCTGGCGCTCAGTATGTTTGTGGCTGGGCTTACCAGCGCGGCAGCCCTGCGGGGCGGAACTGCGCTATTCCGGATATTTAACCGTGAAACCTCAGTTATCGAGACCGGTCTTGGTATTATCCGGGTATCGTTCCCTTTTTACCCGGTGTATTGTATTTTACAGGTATTGGGAGACAGCCTGCGGGGCTGCGGTAAGGTGAAGCAGCCCATGTTGATTGTTACGATGAATATCTGTGCGATCAGGACTTTGCTTTTATGTATTCTGGTTCCGCTTACCGGAAGTCTGCAGGGAGTGACCGTGACTTATCCGATTACCTGGGCGCTGACGGCAGTCTGTATGACGGGATATTATGTGGCATATCACAAAAATGCAGGGAGGTCCGTACGGTTGGATTTATAAAGAAGCGGAAGCTTTTATAGAATAGATGAAGAAATGGAGGAACAAGATGCAAAGACAGGCAGAAACAATCGGAAAACGCTGGGATTACTGCGCGAAGGGCTACGATGCGATTGTGCAGAATGAATTTGCCGGAGAAGTGGCGGAAAAATGGAGTGGACTTCTTAAGGAGCATGCGCCCTGTGAGAAAGGAAGTGTGCTGGACATCGGAACAGGTCCGGGTTTTTTTGCAGTATTGATGGGACAGATGGGCTGGAAGGTGACCGGAATCGATTGCTCCGGGAAAATGGTGGAGACCGCGTCTGAAAATGCAAAAAAGGCGGGTGTTTCAGCTGAATTTTATCAGATGGATAACCATCAGCTGGATTTCCCGGATGAGAGGTTTGATTATATTATCTGTCGGAATGTGACCTGGATTCTCTATGATCCGCTGAGAGCGCTGGAGGAATGGAAGCGGGTACTGAAGCCGGGTGGACGAATTCTGTATTTTGACGCAAACTGGCATATTGCCGGAGACGAGGCTTACCGGGAGGCGGTAAAACGGGACGAAGAGGAATACCGGAGACTCTACGGGGAGCCGGAAAATACCTACACCGGCGACGCGGATACCGATGAGGCGTTTGATAAGGTTCTGTATTTTAAGGAGGTTCTGCGTCCGGAGTGGGACGAGATTCATCTGCCGGAGCTGGGCTATGAAAAGATACAGGTGATTCCCCGGGTCAATGAGCAGGTCTACAGCGAGGAAAAGAAGTTACTGTACCGTTCTATCCCTATGTTTCTGGTGCGGGCTGATAAACCGGAGGAGTGAAGCGGGTGAAACGGAAAATTAAAAAATGGGTCGCAGAGCTTATCGGTCTGTTCATTGTGCTTCTGGGTGTGACGCTGCTGTCCTTTTCTCTGATGTATATTGCGCCGGGTGACCCGGCAAGAACGATCCTGCAGTCTGGAGGGACCATGCCGTCGGAAGAAGCAATACAGGAAAAACGGGAGGAAATGGGACTGGATCGACCATTCCTGGAACAATACGGGAGCTGGCTGTGGAATTTTGTCCATGGAGATCTGGGCGTCTCCATGATTGACGGCAGGAATGTGTCAGATGAGGTAACAAAAGCGCTTGGAAAAAGCGCAGTACTGGCTGTGACGAGCCTGGCTGCCGGAGTAGTAGCCGCACTCCCTCTGGGGGTAATGTCAGCGGCAAGAAAAGAGAAAATGTTTGACCGGATTACCGGCTTTTTTGTATTTATCAGGTTGTGTATGCCAGCCTTCCTGGTGGGAATCGGATTTCTGTATCTGTTCGCCTATCGTCTGAAACTGATTTCTATATCCGGAAGTGGTGGAGCGTCTGCTCTGATCCTGCCTGCGGCAACCCTGGCTACCGGAATCTGCGCACGGATGATTCGACAGATCCGGACTCTGATTTATGAGGAAATGAAGCATCCCTATGTGGATGGACTGCGTTCCAGAGGAATCCGGGAAACACAGATTTTGTTTGTACATATTCTGAGAAATGCCATGCTTCCGATTATCACCATGATTGCCCTGTCCTTTGGTGAATTATTGGGAGGTACGGCCGTCACGGAAATCATATTTTCCTGGCCGGGAATCGGCAGGCTGGTGATGACGGCCATCGGCGAACACGATTATACGATTATCCAGGGATTTGTGGTGATGATCGCCCTGATCTTCTTCGTCATATACGGACTGACAGAGCTGTCCTACAGCCTGTTTGATCCACGGGTAAAAAAGCAGAAAGAGGGCAGTCAGAATGGATAAAAAGAAACGATTGAGAATCCGGCTGGCATGGTACCTCCTGCTGACAGCAGGCCTACTGATTATCATGCTATTCGGGGAGCAGCTTTCACCCCATGATCCCTATGAAAACAATCTGTTAAAGATCGATCAGTCTCCCGGAGCTGAATACTGGTTTGGCACGGATAACCTGGGAAGATGTCTTTTTTCCAGAATCCTGACAGGAGCCAGAAGCTCCTTGAGCGCCACACTCATCATTGTGTTGGTGACGGCAGTGATTGGAACGACAGCCGGGGTGACCGCAGGATATTATGGCGGGCCGCTGGATAAGGTGATACAGAAGCTTTTGTTGACCGTACAATCCTTTCCGGGACAGGTGATGGCCATTGCGGTGGCAGGTGTGCTTGGGGCCGGAGTGAAAAACGCGGCGATTGCACTTATCAGTATCGGCTGGATTTCTTATGCGAGAATGTCCCGCAGTATGGTGTTGAAGATCAAAGAAAGCAATTATATAAAAGCGGCACGTCTGTGCGGCTGTAATTCCGGTTATATCATTCTGCGTCATGTGATTCCCAATATCGGCAGCGTACTTTTTGTGACAGCTATGCTGGCACTTCCCAATACCATGATGGAGATTTCCAGCCTTTCCTTCCTGGGACTCTCCGCGAAGCTGCCGACGCCGGAATGGGGTTATATGATGAACGAAGGAAGAAAGGTGCTGATGACGGCGCCCTGGCAGGCATTGATACCGGGCGGAGCAATTTTGATATCCGTTATCATTTTAAACCGTCTGGGTGATTCCGTACAGGAATATCTGGAATACCGTACAGGTAGTATATGAGTACTGAGAACAGGTAACATGTTCAAATAAACAATTTCATTTAAGGAGGAGACCAATGAAAAAAAGAATTTTAACCATGCTGCTGGCCGGTGTGCTGAGCGTAACCTTGTTGGCAGGCTGCGGTGGTTCCAAAGAACCTGCGGCTAACACAGAGGAGACTACGGAGCAGGCGGCGGAAAGTACACAGGCAGATACAGGAGAGAAGCATCTGAATATGGCTTATCATTCTGAGATTAAGAACCTGGATCCGGCAACGAGCAGCTGGGAGACCAAGCGTATCGGAGTAGGCGAGAATCTGTTCCGTATTAATGACGAGCTGCAGCTTGAGCCCTGGCTGGCAGACAGCTACGAGCAGGTGGACGAGCTGACCTGGAAAATCACCCTGAAAGACGGAATCAAGTTCAGCAATGGGAAGGATCTGACCGGAGAGGCTGCCAAGGCTTGTCTGGATCGGACCTGTGAGAAAAATCAGAGAGCGGTCACCATGCTGAATATCGCCTCTATTGAAGCAGAGGGACAGACGCTTACCATCACCACCAACGA
>CAKRTY010000079.1 GCA_934402125.1 uncultured Anaerosacchariphilus sp.
CGGAGACGGGAATCGTGGCATACTGGACCGACGGATACGAAGATCTGACCGTGGATGCGGTGACAGAAGCAGTATTTGATAATAAAGATTATGAGAAAAAACAGATGCTGGGTAATGAACTGATGGCGGTAGGAGACCCGGTATATAAGCTGGTTACCGATGAAAACTGGAAGCTGGTATTTCCGCTGGATCAGGATATGGAACGCTATATCCTGGATAAGATAGAGGCCAATCAGAAAACCGCTGAGGATGGGACAGTGACCCAGCGGACGACCTACATACAGATTTGTTTTGACAAGGATAAGGAGACAGTCTGGCCCTCCGTGACGGTGGAGTACCGTGACGGACAGGCCTACGTTGTGCTGTCCTTTGTGAATTCTATGGTACGCTACGCGGGAGAGCGCTATCTGAGCTTTGAGGTTCTGCGCGACGAGACCACAGGGCTTAAGATTCCGCAGACCGCCGTCACCCAGAAGGAGTTTTATGTGATTCCGGTGGATTACCTGACAAAGGTAGAAAATGACACGGGCTTTATGAAGCAGGTGACCGGGGAAGACGGAACGGTCAGCGCCCAGTTTGTGAACTGTACCATTTATTATCAGGATGAAGAGAATGCCTATGCGGATCCGGAGGAGGAGAGCTTCAGCACCTCCCAGAAAAAGCTGAACAGCGGCGATCTGCTGGTGAAGACCGATTCCTCTGACACCTTCCAGGTGGGGCAGACCTCCCAGCTTACAGGCGTCTACAATATCAACAAGGGTTATACGATTTTCCGGCGGATAGAGGTTCTCTACGAAAATGAGGAGTACTGTATTGTGAAGGAGGGAACCAGCTACGGCCTTTCCGTCTACGACCGGATTGTGCTGAACGCGCTGGCGGTCAAGGAGGATCAGGTTATTTACTAGTTTCTAAACAGGAGGAGTTAAGATGAGTATGGTAGTGGAAAATCTCGCGGAAGTGGAAAAGCACGTACAGGAGGCCTGCGACCGGGCAGGGCGTTCCAGAGACGAGGTGACGCTGATCGCGGTAAGCAAGACCAAGCCGGTGTCCATGATAGAAGAGCTGCTTCCGGGAGGAACCAGGGATTTTGGTGAAAATAAGGTGCAGGAGCTTTGCGAGAAATACGAGGTACTGCCCCAGGATATCCGCTGGCACCTGATTGGCCATCTGCAGCGCAATAAAGTAAAATATATCGTGGACAAGGCATATCTGATTCATTCCGTGGATTCCCTGCGTCTGGCTGAGACCATCAGCGAGGAAGGCGTAAAGAAGGGCGTGACGGTTCCGGTACTCATCGAGGTCAACGTGGCAGGCGAGGAGAGCAAGTTTGGCGTGACGCCGGAGGAAACGGAAGCGCTGGTTCGCGAAATCGCGAAGCTTCCGGCTATCCGGGTCAGGGGACTGATGACCATAGCGCCTTATGTGGAGAATCCGGAGGACAACCGGGTACATTTTTCCAGATTAAAGGAATTATCTGTTGACATTGGGAAGAAAAATATTGATAATGTATCTATGAATGTCCTGTCCATGGGTATGACCGGGGATTATCAGGTAGCCATTGAGGAGGGCGCCACCATGGTACGCGTGGGAACAGGTATTTTCGGAGAAAGAAATTACAAGATCTAATTTTACGAAATCTAATAGAATGGAGACAGCGGTATGAGTGTAATCGATAAATTTCTGGATGTCATGAAGCTCGGAGGAGACGACGAGTACGACGATTACGAGGATGATTACGACTACGAGGACGACTACGAGGACAAGCCGAAAAAGAGCATTTTTAAGAAAAAAAAGGACGAGGACGCAGAGGATGATTTTCCGGCGGACAGCACTTCATCCAAGCCCGCTAAGGTGACTCCGATTCGACAGGCCCAGAGAAAATCCGGCAACGGCATGGAGGTCTGTGTTATCAAGCCCACCAGCTTTGAAGATTCCCTGGAGGTTATGGATACACTGCTCAGCAACCGTACGGTAGTGCTGAACTTCGAGGGGCTGGACGTGGATGTAGCTCAGAGAATCATTGACTTTACCTCCGGCGGCTGCTATTCCATCGGCGGTCATCTGCAGAAGGTGTCCGGTTATATTTTCCTGGTAACGCCGAAGAACGTAGATATCTCCGGTGACCTGCAGGACATCCTGAGCGGTTCTCTGGATATTCCTTCTGTATACAATAAATAATTATGACGAAAGAAGAACAGCAGTTGGAGCAGCATTTCCGCGATCTGGCAAGGACAGCTTACCAGCGCGGAATTCCTGTATTTTCCGATTTTCTGAATTTAAATGAACTGAATATCTTTCAGAGTGTACGCCGGGAGTTCTCCTATCTGGAAACGGAGAGCTTCGGCGGCTATGAATTGGCGGAGCGTCAGATAGCGGTATTTCGTCCTGAGGCTCCGGTCTTTTGTGCGGATTATCCCGTTGCCTGTCTTAAAATTACGCCCTTGAACGCAAAATTTGCGGAAGAGCTGAACCATCGGGACTATCTGGGCGCGATTCTGAATCTGGGACTGGAGCGATCCTGCCTGGGGGATATCCTGGTGGAGGAGGAAGCGGCGTATCTGTTCTGCCTGGAACGAATGGCGGATTTTATCCGGGATAACCTGACCCGGATCCGGCATACTTCGATCTATGTGGAGAGGGTGGAGGCCGGGGAGTTTCATTACGAGCCCAGATATCAGGAACTGTGCGGAACCGTAGCTTCCGTCCGGCTGGATAAGCTGTTATCCCTGGCGTTCCAGGCCTCCCGCAGCAGTCTGACCGGTCTGATTGAGGGCGGAAAGGTCTTTGTAAACGGCAGGTTAGTCACATCAAACGGCTATGAGCCGAAAGAAGGCGATCTGGTTTCTGTGCGCGGCATGGGACGGTTTCGTTTTCAGGGAGTCGGTGGGCAGTCCAAAAAGGGTCGGGAATATGTGACCCTGTGGAAGTATATATAACATCAGAGGAGCAGACCTACAGAGGAGGAGAATCCATGAAAGAAAATACGCATACACTTCCGGTTCAAAAGGATGGGGCTTTTTGCTACAATATTATCCTGAGACCGGATTTTTCCGAACTGGGGGAACAGGTAAGGACGCTGGGCGTAGCAGGCAGAAAGCTTTGTATTGTGGCGGACGAGAAAGCAGGGGAGCTCTACGGAGAGGAAGTACAAAGGGAGCTGCGAAAGGTCACGGATACGGTGGATCTCTATACGATTCCGTCCGGAGAGGAATACAAAACCCTGGATACGGTGCGTAAGGTCTATACCTGTCTCATTGAAAAGCATTATGACCGGAAGGATATGTTGGTGGCGCTGGGAGGCGGCGTGACCGGGGATTTGACCGGATTTACGGCGGCCACCTACTTAAGAGGAATTGGCTTTATCCAGATTCCCACGACTCTTTTGTCCCAGGTGGACAGCAGCATCGGCGGTAAGACGGGCGTGGATTTTGACAGCTACAAAAATATGGTAGGGGCCTTTCATATGCCCCGTCTGGTATACATCAACCCGGCAGTTCTCAAGACCCTTCCGGAGCGGCAGTTTGCCTCCGGCATGGGGGAGATCCTGAAGCTCGGACTGATCAAAAACGGGGAATATTTCCGCTGGCTTCTGGAAAATCAGAGGGCCATCCGTGGGCATGAGATGGAAGCACTGCTTCCGATGATTGAAGAAAGCTGTAAGATTAAGCGGGCAGTGGTTGAGCAGGATCCCACCGAGCAGGGAGAGCGGGCTCTCCTGAATTTCGGCCATACGGTGGGCCACGCGGTGGAGAAGCTAAAGGATTTCAGCCTGTCCCACGGCGAATGTGTGGCAATTGGAACAGCGGCAGCCTCGTATCTGTCCTGGAAGCGGGGACTGATTTCTGAGAAGGATCTGGTCTATGTCTGTGAGGGACTGCGGAAATTCGGCCTGCCCATCCGTACAAAGAATCTGGCTGCGGAGGCGGTTTTAAAGACCACCAAGTCCGACAAGAAGATGGATGGGGGCAGCATCCGATTTGTGCTGTTGCGCCATATCGGAGAGGCTTTTGTGGATCGGACGCTGACAGAGGAAGAGCTTCTGGAAGCAATTCATTGGATTTTGGGAGAGTAAGAGCATGAACAAAAAGACAAGATACAACCTGATAGGAGCGGTGCTGGCGTTGGTGCTGATTGGACTTGATCAGTGGACGAAGGTTCTGGCGGTAAAGCATCTGATGGGGCAGGAGCCCATTGTAATCTGGAACGGTGTATTCGAACTGCATTATCTGGAGAACCGGGGCGCGGCCTTTGGAATCCTGCAGGGACAGAAGGTTGTTTTTCTGATTTGTACGGCTGCGGTACTGGCAATTCTGGCCTTTTATTATAACCGGATGCCGGTGGAAAAGCGGTATCTTCCCATGCGGATCGTAGGGATTCTATTGGGAGCCGGGGCAGTAGGCAATCTGATCGACCGGATGATGCAGAGCTATGTGGTGGATTTTCTGTATTTTAAGCTGATTGATTTTCCGATTTTTAATGTGGCGGACTGCTATGTGACAGTGGGAGCCATTCTGCTGGCGATTCTGATTCTTTTTGTATACAAGGACGAGGAGCTGGGCTTTCTGAGCCTGAAAAAGAAGGTATGAGACTGGAAGTAAGTCCGGAGCATGCCGGAATTCGAATCGATAAATATCTGGCGGAGAGCCTGCCGGATATCAGCCGTTCCTATCTGCAGAAGCTTTTCAGGGACGGCGGAATCAGGATGAACGGAAAAGCAGTAAAGGCCAGCGCGAAAACCCTGGACGGCGCAGAGATTGTATTTGCGATTCCGGAGCCGGAGGAGCCGGAGATTCTGCCGGAGGATATCCCGCTGGATATCCTTTATGAGGATGATGATGTGATTCTCATCAATAAGCCCAAGGATATGGTGGTCCATCCGGCGGCAGGCCATTATACGGGAACCCTGGTCAACGGGCTCATGTATCACTGCCGGGAAGGGCTTTCCGGTATCAACGGCGTGCTGCGGCCGGGCATCGTACACCGCATTGACAAGGATACCACCGGCGTTCTGGTGGTATGCAAGAATGACAGTGCACATAACGGACTGGCGGAGCAGCTGGCGGAGCACAGCATTACCCGGAAGTACCGGGCCATTGTCTGCGGCAATCTGAAAGAGGACGAGGGAACGGTGGACGCGCCCCTGGGACGGCACCCCCAGGATCGGAAAAAAATGGCGATCGTGCGCAGCGGCGGGAAGCGGGCGGTCACCCATTACCGGGTACTGGAACGGTTTGGCAAGTATACTTATATCGAATGCCAGCTGGAGACGGGCCGGACCCACCAGATCCGCGTGCATATGGCCAGTCTGGGGCATCCGCTTCTGGGCGACGAGGTCTATGGACGGGGAAAGTCCCCCTTTAAGCTGGAGGGGCAGACACTTCACGCCATGGTGCTGGGTTTTATTCACCCGACGACAGGGGAATATATGGAATTTCAGGCACCGCTTCCGGAGTATTTTGAAAGCCTGCTGGAAAAATTGCGTAAGATGTCAAGTTAGGGCTTGCGCACAGAAAAACGGTATGCTATAATAAACGAGTTGCTGATAACGGCAACGAATGCCGGCGTGTCGGAATGGCAGACGAGGCAGACTCAAAATCTGTTGCGGGCAACCGCGTGCGGGTTCAAGTCCCGCCGCCGGCAGGAAAAAGGGGCTGTTGCAAAATGATGTGGACAAAAGCAGGAAGCATTATTTTGCAGCAGCCTCATTGTTGTATAGCAGGGAAATTCTGTGCTATAATAAAAATAATCTGGCGAAGGGAGGCCCGTATATGACCTGTAAAGAGGCGGAACAGATGATTATGCCTTATATCAACGACGAACTGACAGACAAGCAGCTCGGGCCGTTTCTGGAGCATATCAACAGCTGCAAGGACTGCTATGAGGAGCTGGAGATCTATTACACGATTTACGCAGGTCTGTCCCAGCTGGACGGCGAGAATGAAGGGTTGGACATGAATAACCTGCTTCAGGAGGCGCTGCACGCTTCCGAGCAGCGGGTACGGGGACGTATCTTTTTTAATGTATATTACGCGTTTTCCCAGGTGCTTGCCATGGCGGCGCTTCTGGCAATTATGGTAATGGAGATAGTGAAATTATGAGTGAAAAAATACTGCTTGTGGACGGCCACAGCATCATCAACCGCGCCTTTTACGGGGTGACGGATCTGACCAATTCCGAGGGGCTGCATACCAACGCCATCTACGGATTTTTAAATACCCTGTTTAAGGTGCTGGATGAAGAAAAGCCGGATTACCTGACGGTGGCCTTCGATGTGAAGGCGCCCACCTTCCGCCATCAGATGTATGACGCTTACAAGGGAACCCGGAAGCCTATGCCGGCGGAGCTTCATGAGCAGGTGCCTGTCCTGAAGGATGTGCTGCACGCCATGGGGATCGTGACCATGGAAAAAGCAGGCCTGGAGGCCGACGATTTGCTGGGAACCGTAGCGAAGCGGAGCGAGGCAAGAGGGATGGAGGTCACGGTTCTGTCCGGAGACCGGGATCTATTACAGCTGGCTACCGACCATATCCGGATCCGCCTGCCGAAGACCAAGGGCGGCGTGACGGAGACAGAGAATTACAACACCGGAGACGTCATCGAAAAATATCAGGTGACGCCGGTTCAGATCATTGAGCTGAAGGCGCTGATGGGCGATTCCGCCGACAATATCCCCGGCGTACCGGGGATTGGGGAAAAGACCGCCACGAACCTGATTGTCCAGTACGGCAGTATCGAAAACGCCTATGCCCATGTGGATGAAATCAAGCCCAACCGGGCGCAGAACGCCCTGCGGGAGCATTACGATATGGCCCAGATGAGCAAGGCTCTGGCCACTATCAACATTGACTGTGACTATGATTACGACTGGGAAACGGCGCGGCTCGGCAATATTTATACAGAGGAAGCCTACCAGTTCCTGAAACGGCTGGAGTTTAAAAATATGCTGTCCCGTTTTCAGCTGGACGCCCCGGCCAATGACGAAATTGAGAAAAACTTCCGGATAGTGGAAGATTTTGGAG
>CAKRTY010000080.1 GCA_934402125.1 uncultured Anaerosacchariphilus sp.
ATCAGATCCTCCTTATAGGGACGGGTCGGAATGATATTATTGTAATCGGGAATAAACTTTGTATGCACGCCGGATTTCTCACAGACTGCTACGATATGCTCCAGCTTGGAATACTCGCTTAAGCCCAGGGTAATGGCTATCTCGTCGGGCTTGGCCCGCTCCAGCACTTCCTCAATCTCCTCGGTGCGGCCAAAGACCTTCACCCCGCGGTACCTCATACCCTGCTCCACATTGTCGTCCAGAATGCCCATGATCTCATAGCCCCATTCCGGATTGGCCTTGATGCGGTCGATATATTCCTCCGCAGCCCGGCTGTAGCCCACCAGAATCATGTGCTTCTGGTTGAAGCCTTTTTTTCGCAGCTGCCGCAGAGTGATCCGGATACAGTTCCGGGCCATAGCCTCCAGCACGATGTTGATGGCGTAGAAGTAAAACAGCACCATTCGGGAAAAGTTGTTGGTGAACTCCGTGTTCCAGCGAAGCAGGAACATGGCCATCATAAAGAGACCAAGACCCAGGGTATTGGCCTGTACGATCTTCTCGAATTCCACGCGCTTTCTGCGCACGCTCTTGGTGGTATACATTCCAAAAGCCGCATACAGCAGCAGATAACCGGGCACCAGCGGGATCAGCATCAGCATGTAGTCCCCGAACAGGAAACCGGATATCTTATCCAGTATTTTAAACTGTATGGTCCAGGCCAGCAGATAGGCCACGGTAATTACCAGCGCGTCCACCAGCACGTGAAGCCGGTTAAAATGCTGTTGATTGTCTTTTATCAATATCTCTCACCCACAAATCTTCTTGCTATATTCGCCCACAGTTCCCACTGGATCCGCAGGTACGCGGGAACGTGCTTCCACCGGAAGCGGACCTTCTTTTCCCTGTCGCAGGTACGGATTCCCGTCAGGATTCCCCGGGCATAGATTCCGCCCAGTCCCTTCCTGCAGAAAAACAGCTGCTTTGCCCCAAAGCCCACCAGAAGAAAGGGCAGATTCAGCACCAGCTGAAGCAGAGGCATATTTTTATAAATAATCCATATATTGTTCCGTGAACTTAAGTTCACTTTGAATTCATTGTACCGGGAACCACTGGTTCCGCTTCCCGCGTGAAGCACTCTGGCTTCCGGGGCGTACCGGTTCTCATAGCCGTAGATTCCGGCCCGCCAGCCCAGGTCAATATCCTCCAGATAGGCAAAATGCGCCTCGTCGAAATATCCGATCTCTTCCAGTACCTCTTTCCGGTAAATGGCCGCGCCCGCGCAGGACGCGAAAATCCGATCCGGGACTTCGTAAAGAGAGGAAGACCGATCCTTTCCCCGGGCAAAGGCCCAGCCCAGGGCACAGTAGAAATTCCCCGCGTCGTCCAGCTTCTCCGGCTGATGAAGCTGAATCAGCTTCGCCTGGGCCGAAAATGCCTTCGGATTTCGCTCAAGTGCTTCCCAGAGGGCGTCGGTAAAGCCAGGCTCCACTTCTGTATCATTATTCAGTAAAATTACATAAGGGCGCTTTGCCGCCCGGATTCCTTCGTTGACCGCCCGGGCAAAGCCATAGTTCTGATCCAGGGCCAGCAGCCGTACCTGTGGGAAATGCTCCCCCACATAGTCGGGGCTTCCGTCCCGGGATCCGTTATCCACCACCAGGATTTCCGCCTCCGGCGCATCCGCCAGTACCGAACGAAGACAGGCCTCCATAAAAGCCATTCCATTGTAATTGGGTATCACAATGGATACCTGACTGTCAGCCTTCATACATCACCGCCCAGGGTTCATAGTAGATATGATAACCGGCTTCCGTAAGCTTCGCCGCCAGGGCTTCCACCGACAGCGGTTCTCCCTGCGGCATACAGTCCCGAAGCACCTCTGTCCGCATCAGAAAGCAGGCCGTAGGAGCTTCCAGTTCCTGCTGAAGCATGGCCCTGTGATAATATCCGGTATAGCCTGCCTTCAGTCCCTTCATTCCATGGGAAAAGGGATCCGAGACGCCGCGCATCGAAAGCTCGGAAGCCAGACGCCGCTTCGCGTCGTAAACCCGCGCACAGGCCATTCCGGTTTCTGCTCTGTCGCAGCAGGCCTTAAGGGTTCTAAAGAAATCCACATTCACCCTGCAGCCTTCCGGATTTCGGACAGGCACAAACAGTACATACGGATCTTCTCCCCAATTTATTACGGAATTATTACATATCATATCATAATATACAACGTTTACGCCCGTTTGTCCATGGAATTTTTCTAAAGAATTCTTTAAGATTGCGGGACTTCCCGGATAACAGACCCGGTAAAAGCCGTAATTATCCGTATTTTCCGGGGTTCCGGAGCGTCCGGTCCGGGCAAGATGGGCCGCCACCGCCCGCTTTCCCGCCTCGTAGGCGTAGAGCTTACTCTCGGGATTGGTGGCTGTAGAAGCCTCGTGGCTCCGCCAGGAATAAAGCACCTTCGGCACGTGCAGCACCCGATCTGCTTTTTCCGTACAGCGGAAGATAAAATCATGATCCTGCGCGCCGTCAAACTCCTCCCGGAAGCCGCCCACCTCCAGGGCAATGCTCCGCCGCACCACGAAGAAATGGCAGATATAATTGTTGCTTCTCAGATATTCCTGATTGTAATCCGGTTTGAAATGGGGCTGGAAATGACGGGTCAGATCCATATTGACCTTATCTTCGTCCGTATAGACCGCATCCGCGCCGCCTTCCTCCTTAAGCTTCCTCAGGATCTCAAAAAGAGCCCCCGGAAGCAACAGATCGTCGTGATCTAAAAGGCCCACATATTCGCCGGACGCCATGGCAAGCGCCGCGTTGGTATTGTCAGAAATTCCCAGGTTCTTCGTCAGATGACGGTATTTCACACGGGAATCCTTCTTTTCATATTCTTTCACTATCCGTTCCACTTTATCCGAAGGGCTTCCGTCGGCAATGCACAACTCCAGCCTACCATAGCTCTGGTTCAGCACCGATTCCATCATCTGCCGCAGAAATACTTCCGAGGTCTCATAAGCCGGAACCAGGATGCTGATACAGGGCGCGTACGCAAACCGGACCAAGCGCTGTCTTTCGGTCTCCTCCTCTGTGGGAAGCTGGCTCATAAGCCAGTCCGGATATCCGGCTTCCGCCACGTTGCGCCGCTTCCGCTCCATAACCTTCCGATAAAGCCGGGCGAGCCCGTACTGCCGGATATACCGCAGTCCGCGCCCGCCAAGCCGCATTATCTCTTTCATAGCTTAAAAGGTGACTTCGCCGTCATGGGCAATCAGAGAAGCAGAAAGCACAGTTTCCACTGCGGAAACCTCTTTTACAAAAGCGCTTTCTTCCTTAACCTGTACTTCCACCACCATATCCAGCGCGCCCGCCGTCAGGTTTCTGGATTTTACCTTATAAAACTTGCTGTACTTCTTTACGATATCCAGAATCGCATCCTCTTTTGCCGCGTCTGTCACATTGACTACCAGCATCATCGGAGCCCGGGAAGCCGGAAGGTTTTCCAGAACCAAAATCAGAATCGTCACCACCAGACAGGTGAGCAGCGCCACTTCATAAAGTCCTGCGCCGCAGACGATACCGATACTGATGGACCAGAACATAAATACCAGATCCATCGGATCCTTGATTGCGGTACGGAAACGCACGATAGACAGGGCGCCGACCATACCAAGGGAGATCACCAGGTTGGACTGCATAGCCAGGATAATCGCTGCCGTAATCACTGACATGGCTGCCAGAGATACGTTGAAGCCCTTGGAATAAAAGGACTTTCTGGTTACCAGACGGTAAATCAGAAATACATAGCAGGCCAGAAAACAGGTCACTGCAAAGGTCGCCATAATCCGTCCGGCAGAAATGTCCATGCTGGTAAAGCCTTCCAGAAATGACTTTTTAAATACATCTTTAAATCCCATTTTTTATATCCTCCATATGATATTTTGAATGTTCTATTTTCTCAACCCGGTATTCCTGTGAAAGAGTACCGTCTGCACAGATAATATTTGGAAAATGCTGTCTGTTGTAAGCTGTTCAGCTGCAGGTTTCTGTATATATAATCCGGCAGGAATTCATCGTACTTCACTTCCAGGATGTTCTTTCCCTTCGGCATAATGGGCCGCATGGGTACCTGTTCTTCCAGAAACAGGCTCACATAGCTGGAAGAGCGGATATTCAAATCCAGGGTAATACGTGTATTTCCCAGCGGATCCACATAGGGCACCCGGTCGTATTCCACGATAATCCGGGGCCGGAGAAGACGGGTCCGCATCTGCAGATTCAGCTTCTGCAAAACCGGGGGATACGCAGGATCCGGCGGCAGGGGCCTTCCGGCCATCAGTTCCCGGCACTGCTCCTCGCTCAGGCGGCAGGACAGCTTCTGGGTCATACCGTGCTCCTTCCGCTTCAGCTCCAGACTGATCCGCTCCGGGCTGGCATTGTAGATTCGTATCCGGAACTTCTCTCTCGGATCGCTGCCGATCTCATTTTCATTATAATAGCTGTTGTAATAATCGTCAAAATACAGGCTGCGGATATGGTACATCCCGTCCGATCCCACATGACGGTCCGGCTGTATCAGCCCCCGGATCCGGTTTTCCAGAAGCGCCAGCTGCGCTGCCGTAACCACGTATTTTAATTCGTGACGATACTCCATGTTTTCACTCCTTTAGACCGGGGCTTCCTATTCATAGCCAAGTCCCAGATATTCCTCCAGATTTCCGTTAAAATAATAATCCAGAATTCCTAGCCGGTAGAAGGCCATCCGCTTAAACAGCTCCATATCCTGTCCGCTGTTGCTCTCCGGCCAGCGGGCGGCGTCCCTTGCGTATGCGCCTGAGTCCTGTACCTGCCGCACCAGATCATCGATGCGCCCGGTCAGGCTTTCCTCCGAGAACACGTCCTCCCGGAGCTTTTTCCAGGTTCGGTTTACATAATCTCTTGAGCCATCCACGTCCAGCTCGATTAACCGATCCCCGTAGGCCCAGTTGATCCGCTCGGAATAGAGACCGGTAAACAGGCCCACCTTCCAGGCGATATCTCCGCCGTCTTCATTCTCGCTTAAAGCGTCCCCCCAGGTAATATCCATATCCCAGGGCGCAAAATAAATCTTTGCCCCACGTTCTGTCTGTTTGGCCACATAATACATATTTTTTCCGCGGTTGTCAATCCCCAGCACCGCCTGAAGAAACATCCATACATTCAGCGCGCCCTCCCGATCGGTAAGCTCGGAGGCCTCTTCCCGAAATTCCGTATCGGAGGCCACATCCCGGAGACGCAGGTAGGAAAGCAGTGGCTCCCAGTCGGAGCGTCCGATGGTCTCATGCTTTCCCTTCAATTCATAACCGTCCAGGCTCTGTCCGTACTCCGCCTGATTCAGCAGTTCTTCGGTCGGCAGGCTCTGGGGTGTCACCGACTTATAGGAATATTCCTCCGCCCGGCCCTCGTTTGCCTTTGTCCGGTTCAGCTGCTTGGAATCCACCGGCTCGGACAGTGCGTAGAGCCCCCAGTATTCATGATTGAAGAAAACCTCCACATAGGTCATCCGGGTACCGAAATAAGCGCTTGGAAAATCAGGTCTGGAGGCTCCTACCTCGCTCCAGAGATCCGCGTTCAGCTTATCCCGGATTTTCGAGGAGTCTGTATACATGGCATTCAGAATCCACTCGTCGTCGGTGCGCAGACCGAACAGGGACTTCTTGTCCGCCACGATATCGCCGTTTTTCTTCTGCTTTTTCAGGCTCAGCTTGTAACCCTTTTTGGGATACACCCGGCTGGTATTGCCCCGGATATGGGCCTCCAGAATACTGGAGGAGGTCCAGTCGATCTTGGTGCTGTTGTCCCAGAAAAAGGCGCTGCCGCCAAAGACCTCCGTATCCGCATTTTCTGCCGTTTCAATGGAAATCACCGGAAGTCCGGTGGCCACCAGGCTGCATTCCTGGTACGCGCCATCCTTCACTGCGTAGAACCGAAAGGCTTTTCCCTGCCGGATAGCTTCCTGCTTATCCGTATCGGCGATCTCTTCCTCAAAGAGAAGCCTTACGCTTCTGTCCAGCGAGGTCAGCTCCCCGCCTTCCCAGGCCTCTGTTTTCCTGTCCAGGGGAAGATAAAAGGTCGAGGTGGTACTGTCATAGGGAAGCTGCTCCCCGGAAAAGGCGAGTCCCGTAAAAAAAGGAACCTCCGCTTCCCGGTGGGTTTCCTTCATGGCCGCTATCTCGCTGGCCTCTGCCGCGCCTGTTCCCATGGGATTCCAGAGGGAGCGCCAGCAGAACAGCACGGCCAGACAGCCGCACAGCAATATCAAATTCAGTAAAAGAGCTATCTGCTTTTTCACTCCACATACTCCTCCAAATCCAGATAGGAAAGCGGATTCTTAAACTGTTCGTCCAGAAAAGCCATTCGTTCGCAGGCAAGCTGCTTCAGGCTCTCATAGTCGGAATTGTGCCCGCCGTTCTCCCAGGTATCCTGATCCCGTTCAAAGGCTCCGGAATCCATTACCCTGTGGGCGTAGGTATCGATATGCTCACAGAGCCAGGCGTCCGAATATACGCCCTCCCGAAGCTCCTTCCAGCGGGCGGCCACCTTTTCCCTGGCTCCGTCCACATCAAGCTTCACCAGACGATCGCCTATCTTCCAGGCAATCCGCATGGTCAGGATTTCCTCTGAAAACCGGGTCCGGTTTCCCGCGTCAAAATCATGGACATTTCCCCATGTATAATCCATGTCCCAGGGCAGACACCGAATCCGGTACTGGTCATCTACCCAGACCGCCGGATAGAAAATATTCCGCTGGATATTGTCCATGCCAATGACAGCCTGCAGATACAGCCAGACATCCAGAGCGTTGTCCACATCAATCAAATCGCCGATATGGGCCGCAAAGGTCTCGTCGTCCGCACCCAGATATGCAAGGTATGTGTCGAGGACTTCTCTGTGGGCTTCATCGTCCGCGGAATGGTTTCCCTTTAATTCATAGACGTCCGGAT
>CAKRTY010000081.1 GCA_934402125.1 uncultured Anaerosacchariphilus sp.
CAAGGGGATAACGGATTCCCTCGAACAGCTCTCTCCGGTACAGCTTGTTCCAGGCCACTACGAAATAGGCACCGTCGGGAAAATAGAGATTCGCCAGCATCTCCCGACCTGTATACACGCGCGTCTCCCCGGTTCCATGCTCCGGGATTTTCTCGCCCCGCACGTACTCCCAGCGGCAGACGCTCAGATCGCTGCCGGTACGCTCGCAGGCCTCCAAAAGCCTTTCCAGAAAATCCGGCGCCAGATAATCATCGGAATCCACAAAGGCCAGCCACTGACCCTTCGCTACATCGATCCCAGCGTTTCGCGCCCCGGACAGGCCCTTATTTTCCTGATGAAGGACTCTTACCCGGGCGTCCTGTCTGGCGTATTCGTCGCAGATGGCCGGACAGTTATCCGGCGAACCGTCGTCCACCAGAAGGATTTCCGTATTCCGGTAGGTCTGATCCAGTACCGAATCCACACAGCGGCACAGGTACTCCTCCACGTTATAAACAGGAATAATTACTGATATCAAATCATGCATCTTCCGATTTCTCCTCTTCTTCTGCGGCCTGCCTTGCCCTCACCAGCAGGGCGCGGAGCTCACAGAGCTGGTAGGTCAGCCATTTCCAGCCTCTGCGCATACAGAAATGAATCACCCGGTAATCCAGCGCCTTCAGCGCCGCATTGACTCCGGCCTCCCGAAGCTCCCCGTCCCGGCAATAGCCGCCGATTACCTCCAGCTTTTCCTTTTTCGTCTTCTCCCTGTCGAAGGGAAGCCCCTCCACATCGTCCAGCACGTCCTGAAGGAGTCTGGCGTTGATCACGCCGCTCTCGTCCGGATGCCCCGCCAGCTCCTGATAGAAGCTGCCGGTCTCCCGCCAGATACGCTTTGCCAGAGCCAGACGGTCCGTCCGTTTCCGGGAGGACAGACTGGTTCCCGTCTCGTCCTGGATATAATGGCACAGTGCCGCCTTCACAATGGCAATTCCGTTGGCCCTTCTCATATAATCCAGATTAAACAGCAGATCCTCTCCAAGGCTTAAGGACTCGTCAAAGCGGCCTGCCAGCTCTCGTTTATACAGCTTATTCCAGGGCATGTTTAAGAAGCCCTGTCCGTAAAGCGCCAGGAAATTTTCTTCCCCGTTTTGCCCCGGCACCTCCGGAATTCGGATGATATCTCTCCCCTGATAATGATGGTGGAAACCGCAGATCGCCATATCGTCCTCGCCGATCCCTATCAGCAGCTTTTCCACCATATCCGGCTCCACATAGTCGTCGCTGTCCGCAAAGAGCAGATACTCTCCCCTGGCCGCCCGGATTCCCGCATTTCGCGCCGAGGATACGCCTCCGTTTTCCTTATGAAGCACCCGGATTCCCGCATATTTCCCTGCCAGCTCGTCACAAAGCGCTCCGGATCCGTCCGGGGAGCCGTCGTCCACCAGAATCAGCTCCAGATCCTTCGCCGTCTGCGCCTGCAGACTCTCCACACAGCGCAGCAGCATATCCCTGCTTTTATATACCGGTACAATCACACTTACCATATTTTTACTCCTAATGTTTTACCAGCCTGCTGCGGACCTTCTCCAGCACCATCTGTCGTTCGCCCTTTCGCAGTACCACAAAGAAGTTTACAAGCAGCGCCAGAATGCCCGCCGCGATTCCCACGCCGAACAGCTTGATCCAGCCGTCGATATTGAGAAACAGTTCAAAGGGCAGCACCACCAGACAAATGACGCCGATGGATACCAGACCCATGAAAATATCGCCGTAGAAGGTGTACCATTTCACCTTCAGACAATGGGCCGCGTAAAGCGGCGTAAAAATCAGGTTCCGCAGGATACCGTAGACCATGCTGACGCCCACGATGGCATACATACCGAGATCGGTGGTCTCCAGCAGCACAAATACCGTTGCCACCGTCAGCACGCCGCTTCCCACGATGACCATGGAATTCACCTTCACCCGCTTGGTAATCAGGAACACGTGGTACAGCACCTGGATGCTGGCGCTGACAAAAAGCGTCCCCACATTCAGAAGCGCCAGGATATAAAGCTCTTGCGGGTTCTGGGTCTTCCCCACCCACAGGGCGAAAAAGCTTTTGCCAAAGACCGTCAGGAAGGCAATCGGAATACTGATGATAAAAATCATGATCCGGTCGGCGCTGGCTATGATCTCCAGCAGCTGCTCCTTGTCCTCCTTCGCGTAGGCAATGGTCATCTGGGGATTGAAAACTCCTGCGATGGTTCCCATCAGATTGGAAATTACTTCCGGAATCTGGGTGGAAATAGAAATCGTCGTCATAGCCGCCGAGCTGACCATAATGTTGGCAATGGAGGTATTCAGTCCGTCCAGCAGAAGCTGTCCCAGGCGGGTTACGGAATTCCAGGCCCCCAGGGAAACCAGCTCCCAAATCTTGCCCCAGCGGAAATCCCGCAGCCGGATCTTCATATCCGGCAGAAGCTTTCTGGTAAAGGTCAGGTTCGCAACAGCCTGAATGACCGTAGAGCAGACGGAGGCGCAGCCCACATAAAACAGATAGGGCTTAAAAAATAGATAGCAGACGGACAGCACCGCAAGGCGGGTCAGCTCGCCGAGAATCGTGGAAATAGAGCTTAACTCCAGACGATCCTTACTGTAGGAGGCCACGCTGAATACGGAGGTAACGATGCTGATCAGGAAGTTCAGGAAAATAAAGAAAAACAGCATCTGAATATCCGTCAGACTGGCCGCCTCGGGAATCTGGAAAATTCTTCCCACATACATGACCACGAACAGCGCCGGGAACATGAACACGACCGCCATCAGCACATTGGCAAAGAACACGGAGGAAAAATACTCCTCCGCCTCCTGCTGCTCATTCCGGTGAATCCGGATGGTGATGAACCGGCTGGCCATGGTGTTCAGCGCCGATACAATAATCTGGGCCGCCGATACAAATTTATTGGCGATATCCGTAAAGCCATAGGCATTGGGTATCATAGACTCGATGACCGGCACCAGAATAAAGCCCAGAAGCATATTTACGCCAAAGGCCAGAAGCTGGGCCGTCATATTGATTGCAACTCGTTTTTTATTCATACCTTTATCCTTTTTACAAGATCAGTACTGCCTTGATCAGATAGACGACCGTAAGCAGCTGTCCCACCAAACCTGCGTACAGCAGTCCCCGCTCCGCCGGGCGGTTCCAGGTGAGCCTTCCGTTGCGCAGTAGCAGAAGAAACGCCGGCATAAACGGAATGAAATACCGTCCCTGCACGCCTTCGATGGAGATGTGATCCCGGGGCGTCCAGGTCAGCAGCATACCTGCCAGGATGATTCCCGCGCAGGCCGCGCATACCAGCCCAATCCACCATTTCTGTCCGGTTTTCACATACTGGGGCTCTCCCTGTACTCTCAGAGCCGATAAAATCAGCAGCAGCAGAAACAGCATGGGAATCACTTCGGAAATCTCGATCTCCACCCAGCCCATCTTCTGTCCCACCAGAGACATCAGATAGAAGGAGCTCTTGTCCGCTACTGTATTGGCCAGCACCCGCACCAGCTCCAAAGGCTGGGTCAGAAAATACCCAAGTGTGTAACCAGCCGTTGTGGAAGATCCGACGGTAGCTGTGGCCTCGGTGGTGGTGGCGATGTAATTGACCGCCACGGTATTTTTATTCAGGAAGGCCAGCACCGGCAGCAGACACAGGGCCAGCATACAGAAATTCCGCACCCCGTTTCCGCCGAAGCGCTTTGCCGGAATCAGCAGGGCCAGCAGGGCGACGGGCAGATACACGCCGCTCTTTCCGTAGATTATCACGATACTTAAGATTCCCATCACCAGGATATCCAGGGGCTTCACCGGTTCCTCCCGCCAGGTCAGGGAAATGCAGTAGCAGATATACAGGAAAATCACGCCGTTTATCACTGCGTCATAGGAAAAGGAGGTACACTGCTGCAGATTCATGGGCAGAATCGCCAGCAGGAACAAGCTCGCCTTTCCGAAGGGCAGCTTTTTCATACCCAGATAAGTCATCAGCGCAAAAAATAACAGACTGCACCAGCGGGCCAGCAGATACATGGGTACCGTACCCAGCTGCAAAAGCCTTGCCAGGGTCATGCCCAGCACCGCGGGAAGATACAGGATCATGGGGGCCTCCGTGGTAGAAGTAGCCTCCGCCTCCACCAGACGGCTATCCTTTACTCTGTCCAAAAGACCGTCATAAATATTTTTATAATTTTCCAGGCTGGGCTCGGAGCTAAAGGTAAGCTCCGCGTCATCCGCCCGCTTATAGCACTTATTTTCGCCGGCTGATTCGATTCCCAGCAGCGTATTGGAATGCCGGTAGGTCATATCGATGTGATAGGACTCGTCCGGCGTCATATAGGGCGTAATCAGGAAATTATACAGGACGCCCAGACAGAGAATCGTAAAGAGGAACACCTTCTCTATCTTACATTTCCGCAGAAAGACCAGGTAATAAAAGCCCGCGCACATACATTCCGCAAACAGGAACATACCGAAGAAATATTTCTTCAGAAACAGGTTGAAATAGGTATGGGCATTCATGCTGAGCCGGCTGGCGCTTTCCTCACCGTTTACCAGCAGCGTATTTTCCGGGTAATACCCTTCGGGCGTCACAATCACCGACAGGCCGGAATCCAGAAGGCTGTCCGCAAAATGCAGCTTAATCTCATACGTATGTCCCCTGGTATCCTTCTGGGAATTGTCGAAAATCAGTCCCATATACTGACCGTCCAGCAGGGACGCTCCGTCGATATCCGCCGCGCAGAGCAGGCTTCCCTGTTCGGACAGATCCCTGTCCTCGCCCTCTGCGGCCGCCTCCGTCACATCGTAGACCTCCGCGTGGATGCTTCCCTCGCCCGCGTAATCATCTTTCAGATCCAGGCGGACGCCCAGACCCACCAGTTCCGTCTCTTCCGTGGTATAATACTGAATCAGATCCTGACTGTCCTTTGTCACAGGCAGAAGCTGGTTGTTGTCCTTCATAACCACTTCCCGGTGGGTGCTGTTCATGGCCTTCCGGATCTGTACGTCGTACACGTACAGGAACAAAAGAGCCGTAAGAAAGAGCAGAAGCCCCAGTCCCAGAAGCTTCCGGTGCTTCTGGGAAAAGGCCTTTATACCGGTTCCCATAGCCGCCAGCTTCTTTTTCAGGCCGCAAAGCTGCTTCTTTTCGGAAGCTGCGGTCTTCTTTCCTGCCACCAGGAAGAACATGGCGCCCAGAAGCGCCAGCATCAGCGTCCCCAGGAACGGTTTCTTCACATAGTGGACCTGCGTCCGGTATACGGCGTTGAAAATCAGGTTCTTGTCCAGCTTCTGTCCATTTTCGTAGGAAGATCCTGCCGTCTCTGTCTCCGTATTCAGCCAGATACAGGGGCCATTTTCTACCTTTTCACCGGTAATCCGGATCTCCAGAGGCTGTCCCACCGGTTCCTGTTCAAACTCCACGCCCAGGAAACCCTCAGCTCCCAGATCCGCCAAATCATAGGAGGCGCTTGCAACAGGCTCCTCCATTCCGGCGTAGCAGGCGTCGATGTGAAGCCGGCCTTTGGTATAGACCCCCTCCTCATCTGCCGTAAAATAAAAAGAAAGCTGGCTTAACGCCTGTTCGTCCGGCAGGTATTCAAATCTCAGCTCTGTATCATCTGTAATTGCTTCTGTTTTCAGTTTTAAGGAAGGCTTCCCGATTCCCTCCAGCCCCCGGGATTCCAGTCTGTCATGGGGCATAGCGACAGACACGGCGAAATAGAGTATGCAGAATACTGCATACCCTATTGCCCATTTCTTCTTATTCTCCAAGACCGCTCTCCACTGCTTCCGTCATTGCTGCCAGCGCTTCCTTCTCGTCTGCGCCTTCACAATGAAATTCAATCTCATCTCCTGCTTTTACACACGCGCCCAGGACACTCAGTACACTTTTCGCATTGGCTGTCGTATTGCCAAAGCTGAAAGTAATGGCGGACCGGAACTGCATGGCCGTCTTGCAGAGGATTCCTGCCGGGCGCAGATGAAGACCTGTCGGATTCTGAATCGTTACTTTTTGACTTAACATAGCTGTCTACCTCCCGTTCTTTTATTCTGTTGCCGAGTCATTTTTCTGATTTTCTCCGGTCGTCTCTCCACTGCCATTGGTTCCCGGAGTATTGTTTCCTGTCTGGTTGCTTCCGGTTCCAGTTCCGGTGCTGCTGCTTTCCGTATTGTCCTCCGTCTTATTTCCGGAGGTATCCGTCGTTCCGCTGCTGCTTTCCCCGGACTCTGTGGTCTTATTCTCCGTTGCAGCCGTCCGTTTTACCAGGCTGTATTCCAGCTCTACCTCCCGCATCAGGCTGTATTCGCTGTCCGGAAGCGTCACATTCAGAGTTCCCGTATAGGTACCTGCCTTCGTATGACCGTCCACATCCAGCGTCACCGCGATCGCGTCCGTATCCAGCTGGGCCAGCTGGGAGCTGGTTCCCATAATTACCAGCTCCACGCTGGAGACATCATCAAAATCTACCTCCAGTCCCTTCGGCACATTCTGAAGGCCAATCCGGGATACAGGAATCGTTACTGTTTTTCCCTGCTTTTTCTCGATTTCCACGCTGACTGCTATCGAGGAATCGGTCTCGTCTGCCAGACGGACGCCCTCCGGCAGGTACTGGCTGATATCGATGGTCTGCTGCTGATTTTCCGAAATACCATCGATATTCACCGCCTCGTCCGGTATGGTAAGGGACGCAATCTTGCTGATCACCTCCGCGGTTCCCGCAATCACAACGGTCTCCGGTTTATAGGAGATGGAAGTAAAGCTGTAGCCGTCCGCAGGCGTACCGGTATGACCCACACTCAGCGGAACCGTCTTGGTCCGCAGCATGGTAATCGCCACATCCATACCGTCTGTCTTTCCGATATATTCCAGATAGGTGGTCTCCACCGTCTCTCCGTCACTGTTCAGTACATTCAGCTT
>CAKRTY010000082.1 GCA_934402125.1 uncultured Anaerosacchariphilus sp.
GTTCAGTTCCTCCCGGTCCTTCTTCTCCACCTGCAGGATAATCGCCAGCTCCTTCTGCTTCATGGGCACATAGCGCGGATCATTGATAAAATCATATATAATTTTCTTTCGCTCTTCAAATGTCTTGTCTGCCATAGTTCCTCCGGCTTCTGCCTAAAAACATAAAGCACCCTCGGTCAGCCCGGGAGTGCTTTATCTGTCGTAAGTTCTTCAGAGTCAACCTCGAAAATGCTGCGCATTTCCTCGGTCTGGCGTATCCGCCAGATAGAATGTCAGATAAAAGTATTCACTCATGCCAGCATGGCTCTTACTTTTATCTGACATTCTGCCTGACTCTGAACGATTAGAAAATGTTTAAATTCAGTACCAGTGCCAGCACGATAAAGGTAATTGCCAGAATCTTGGTCGCAAGCACAATCTTACCCTCTGCGGAACGACTCTTATTCTGCTCCCAGAAAGAATTGCCGCCTGCAATCGCTCCCAGACCGTTGGACTTGCCTTCCTGCATCAGTACCACAACTGTCAGCGCGATACACACCAGTACAAAAAGAACCATTAAAATAGCTCGGATTACTCCCATGCTTAAACCTCCTTAACCAGCAGAGATTTGCCGGTCATCTCTTTCGGCTGCTCCATTCCCATCAGCTCGATGAGCGTCGGAATGATATCTGCCAGACAGCCATTCTCTCTCAGACCATATGCCGGATCTGCGTTTACCAGAATAAACGGAACCGGATTGGTGGTATGTGCTGTCCAGGGCTCGCCTGTCTTATAGTCAATCATCATCTCAGCGTTGCCGTGGTCTGCGCAGATAAACATCTGTCCGCCTGCCTCTTTCAGCGCCTCTACGGCACGTCCCACACAGCCGTCTACCGTCTCGATCGCCTGCACTGCCGCCGGAATCACACCGGTATGGCCTACCATATCCGGGTTCGCGAAGTTGATGATAATCACATCATACTTGTCAGACTTGATCGCCTCAACCAGCTTGTCGCAGACAGCCGGCGCGCTCATCTCAGGCTGCAGATCGTAGGTTGCCACCTTCGGGGACTTGACCAGAATCCGATCCTCGCCCTTGTTGGGCTCTTCCACGCCGCCGTTGAAGAAGAAGGTTACATGCGCGTACTTCTCTGTCTCGGCGATACGTACCTGCGTCATATCGTGGGCTGCCAGATACTCTCCAAAGGTGTTGTGAAGCTCTACCTTGTGGAAGGCTACCAGCTTATTGGGAATCGTCGCGTCATATTCCGTAAAGCATACATAGGTCAGATCCAGACGCTTCTCCCGTGGGAAGCCTGTAAAATCATCACAGCAGAACGCTCTGGAAATCTCTCTTGCGCGGTCTGGACGGAAGTTGAAGAAAATCACGGAATCGCCGTCCTGAATGAGAGCCACCGGCTTGCCGTCCTTCTTTACCACTGCCGGAAGGACAAACTCATCGTTCACGCCCTCTGCGTAGGAAGCCGCGATCGCGCTGACGCCGTCAGCCGCCTCGTTGCCCTCGCCCTTTGTCAGGGCGTTGTAAGCCTTCTCTACCCGATCCCAGCGGTTATCACGGTCCATCGCGTAGTAACGTCCCATAACGGAAGCCACTTCTCCGACGCCGATCTCCTGCATCTTGTCTGTCAGCTCCTGTACAAAATCCTTTCCTGAGGTGGGCGGTGTGTCACGTCCGTCCAGGAAGCAGTGTACATAGACCTTTTTAAGACCGTGGCGCTTTGCCAGCTCCAGCAGTCCGTAGATATGGGTATTGTGGCTGTGTACGCCGCCGTCGGATACCAGTCCGAACAGATGCAGCGCGGAGTCCTTTGCCTTCGCGTTCTCCACAGCCTTCACCAGTGCCTCATTTTCAAAGAAGTCTCCGTCCTGGATCTCCTTTGTGATACGGGTCAGCTCCTGATATACGATACGTCCCGCACCCATATTCATATGGCCAACCTCAGAGTTACCCATCTGTCCGTCCGGAAGTCCTACCGCCAGTCCGCTGGCATTGCCCTTTACAAAGGGATAGTCCTTCATCAGGCCGTCCATCACCGGAGTCTTCGCCATAGCGATGGCATTGCCCTCCGGGTTCTCATTGAGGCCATAGCCGTCAAGAATCATTAATACTGTCGGTTTCTTACTCATTGCTCTTCTCCACCTCTGCGATAGCTGCCTTCTTCATCGGAATTCTGCAGTTACGGTTGCTGCCGAACTCTACGATAACGTCGTCCTCTGTGATGTCAATAATTACGCCGTAAAATCCGCTGGTTGTCACAACTGCGTCGCCAACCTCCATCGTGGAAAGCATGGCGTTTACACGCTTCTGCTCCTTCTTCTGCGGGCGGATAGCCGCGAAATACATAAATGCTCCGATTACTACTACATAAAGAATGATGGTACCCCATCCCATTGCTGCATTGCCTGTTGCAAGTAAATTCATGTTCATTCCTCCTGAAATATGCCCGTTCTTATCTTTTATCTGCGGGCGCTTCTATTATACTAGCATACTTCCCGATCTCCGGTCAAGTATTCCGGCTGTATTTTCTGTGGTTTTCTGCTGATTTTATGACTGGCCGTTCATCAGGCCATCCAGCTTCCGCTTCTTGTAGGCCTGGTACTCGCCCCGGTCAATGGCATCCCGGATCTCAGTCATCATGGTATTGTAGAAATACAGGTTATGAAGGACGCAGAGACGCATGCCCAGCATCTCCTTCGCCTTTAACAGATGGCGGATATAGGCCCTGCTGTAGCGGCGGCAGGCCGGACACTGGCAGCCCTCCTCGATGGGCCGGTCGTCCAGCTCGTACTTCGCGTTGAACAGATTGATCTTACCCAGGTTGGTGTAGAGATGTCCATGGCGTCCGTTGCGGCTGGGATATACACAGTCGAAGAAGTCCACGCCCCGGTCTACCGCCTCCAGGATATTGGCCGGTGTTCCCACGCCCATCAGATAGGTGGGCTTGTCCTCGGGAAGATACGGCGTCACCGCCTCGATGATCCGGTACATATCCTCATGGGACTCGCCTACTGCCAGCCCGCCGATGGCGTAGCCGTCCAGATCCATCTGGGAAATCTTCTTGGCGTGCTCGATCCGGAAATCCTCATAAATCGCTCACTGGTTGATTCCAAACAGCAGCTGGTTCTGATTGATGGTGTCCGGAAGGCTGTTCAGCCGCTGCATTTCCGCCTTACAGCGGGCAAGCCAGCGGGTGGTGCGGGCTACGGATTTCTCCACATAATCCCGCTCTGCCAGAGCCGGAGCGCACTCGTCGAAGGCCATGGCAATGGTGGAGGCCAGATTGGACTGAATCTGCATACTCTCCTCCGGTCCCATGAAAATCTTCCGTCCGTCAATATGGGAGTTAAAATATACGCCCTCTTCCTTTATTTTGCGTAAGGAGGACAGGGAAAATACCTGAAATCCGCCGGAATCTGTCAGAATCGGCTTGTCCCAGGACATAAATTTGTGAAGTCCGCCCAGCTTCTTCACCACCTCGTCGCCCGGTCTCACCTGGAGATGATAGGTGTTGGAAAGCTCAATCTGGGTTCCGATCTGCTCCAGATCGGAGGTAGCTACCGCACCCTTAATGGCCGCCACGGTTCCCACGTTCATGAACACCGGCGTCTGCACCGTACCGTGTACCGTCGTAAATTCGGCACGCTTGGCGCGGCCGTCTTTCTTCAATATTTTATACATACTTATTTCAAACCTCTGTAATTATTCAGTTCCTTCATAATTCCATTCACAGATTCATGAAAATTCGCTTCGCGAATGGAATCTGTTCACGCCTGAATCATATTCTTACGGCTTCAGCAGCAAGTGCTTCAGCCTGTTACTTATAATTACAATCCTCTCTTTTTTAATTCTTCAATCACCTTATGGTACATGGGCATCTCCACATGGTACTCTGCCGCCATATCCTCCACCGCGTACACCAGGCCGCGAATCTCCGAGGCGTGGCCCTTCGCGATATCCCGCTGCATGGAGGTTCCCGCCTCCGGGCTCAAATCATCCAGGATCTGCAGATTCCGTTTCACCACGTCCTCCTGAAACGCAAGGCCCATGGCGATTCCCAGCTGTTCCAGCTCCCGATCCATAGCGATGAAAGTCTCCCGCGGTTCGCCCTGCTGCTGGAATACCCCTGCCTGGGCATGGAAATATTCCCCTGCCGCCGCCATAGGGCTGGTATACATAAATTTCTGGAAGGTGTCCCGCTTCACCTGATCCGTATAAGCGCCGTCCATGCCGGCCCCGTCCAGATCCGCCTTGGTCCGGGCCAGCTTCCGAAGCGCCGGCTCACTGACCTTCTGTCCCGGTCTCAGGCCATATACCACCCGGAAAATATCGCCACCATGGGTAATCTCTCCCGGCGCCGAAGCGGTCGCAGCCACATAGATACAGCCGTCGGTCACAGTCATATCCGGCAGGGCTCTCTGCATCCGCTCGCCGGTACCGTAGATGTTGAGAATCGGTATCACTACCGTATCCGCATTTCCCACACGATCCGCCAGGGTAATGGCATCCTCCAGGGAATAATCCTTCACACAGACAAAGATTACATCCGGCGTCTCCGTATATTCATCCATGGTCATGGCCTTAATGGGAAATACACGGAAATCCCCTTTCGCCGTCCCCTTCATGGTGATTCCCTTTTCCCGGAAGGCCGCAAGCTGCGCTCCCCGGGCCAGGAATGTCACATCTGCTCCGGCCAGCGCCAGAAAAGCTCCGATACTGCCGCCTGTAGCTCCCGAACCTGCGATTACATATTTCTGTCTCATCTTATCGTCCCCAAATCTTTCGTACCTGATCCATCCTTGCGCTCATGCCTTCAAAAAGCGCGTCTACCAGGGTCAGGGCTGTCATGGCCTCTACCACCACCACGGCCCTGGGCACGATCACCGGATCGTGACGGCCCTTAACGCTGATCTGAATATTCTCTCCCTTTTGATTCACCGTATGCTGCTGAGCCGCAATTGAGGAAGTCGGCTTTACCGCCGCGCGAATTACGATCTGGCTTCCGTCACTAATCCCTCCCAGTGTTCCGCCTGCATGGTTGGTTTCCTTTTCTATTCCCTTTCCATGATTTACAAATACGTCATTATTCTGCTTTCCGCGTAATTTTGCCGCTCCAAAGCCGCTTCCTATCTCAAACCCCTTAACTGCCCCAATAGACAGAATAGCTTTCGCCAGATTCGCATCCAGCTTTTCAAAGCAGGGTTCCCCTACGCCGGCCGGCATGCCGTCTACCACACACTCTACCACACCGCCTGTCGAGTCCTTTTCTTCCATACACTGTGCCGTATAAATCGCCGCTCTTTCTGCTGCAGCTTTATCCGGCATATAAAAAGAATTGTTCGGTATCTCTGCCGGGTCAAACTGCTTATCCTCTATCTCTACCGGACCAATTGATCTGGTATAGGCGCACACCCGGATTCCCAGCTCTTTCAGAATTTTTGCCGCCACAGCGCCTGCCGCCACGCGGCCAATGGTTTCCCGTCCGGAGGAGCGTCCGCCGCCCCGGTAATCCCGGAAGCCGTATTTCATATCAAAGGTATAATCTGCATGTCCCGGACGGTAATAAGAAGCAATCTCGCTGTAATCCTGTGAGCGCTGGGAGGTATTCGCCACCAGAATGGAAATAGGGGTGCCCGTGGTCTTTCCTTCAAAGACGCCGGACAGAATCTCAGCCCGATCCCCCTCTGTTCTGCTGGTCGTATACTGGGACTGTCCCGGTTTTCTCCGATCCAGATACTCCTGAATATCTGCTTCACTTAAAGGCAGCCCCGCCGGACAGCCGTCTATTACAACTCCAACTCCTTTTCCATGGGACTCTCCCCAGGTGGAAATAGTAAAATGTTTGCCAAAAACCGATCCTGCCATTTTTTCCCTCTTTTCTTCTCTTGTAATCCTGTTTATCATACCGAACTTTTTTTCATTCGTCAACTTGCAAACCACTTCCCGAAGCAGAAAAACCGCGATTCCGGAAAATTTCCGAAAACCGCGGCCTTTCTGTCGAGTTGTATCAATCATGGCAATTCATTAGGTATTGTTATCTTTATTACTCAGCAAGCCGGTACACGTCCATAACCATATCCACGTCATATCCGGAGTAAGCGCCTGCCTTTCCGGTACCGGAAATCTTCATGGCATTCTCTGCACAGATTCTGCAATCCTCTGCTTGAATGCCAATATCACTGAGTCTGGTAGGCAGTCCCATACGTTTCTGCCAGTCCTCCAGATTGCGGAGGCCTTCCATTACGGTATCCTCCTGGTTGTCATAGAGACGCGCGCCCATACAATTTACAGCCCAGCGTACGAATTTGGCCGGATTGTTCTTCCATGCGTATTTTACCCAGGCGTCTGTAATAATAGAAAGGATTTCACCATGGGTTTTCTTAAAAGTGACTGTAATCGGATTTTCCATATGATGGCAAACCCAGTCTCCCATCTCTCCTGCCGCAGGCTTTGTATTGGACATGGCCATAATAGCCGCCAGATTCAGGTTTGCCCTGGCGTCATAATTGGTCGGATCTTCCTTCGCCACCAGGCCTTCCTTCAGGACAGCCTTTACGATAGCCTCAAAATATCCCTCCATAATCTCGTTTCCGTTGATAGGCGCAAAATATACCTCCCAACAATGAGACATGATATCCATAGCGCCGCAGGCCATCATTTTCGGAGGCAGCGTATACGCAAACTCCGGATTGATAATTGCAAAATCAAAGAAGAAGCCCAGGTTGTAAAGACCTACCTTTTCCGGAATTTCCAGACTGTCGTCTACAATCATCGCGCACAGAGACTGCTCGCTTCCGGTTCCGCCCAGCGTAGAGATAACGCCATGGGGAATGACCGGAGCCGGTGTAAAGATTTCCCGGTTGACAAAAAGACTCTCCTCCATATTTGCCTGCACAGCAATAAACTTTGCGGTATCCATGACAGAAC
>CAKRTY010000083.1 GCA_934402125.1 uncultured Anaerosacchariphilus sp.
TGCTTCCGGTGAAAGCGGCTGATGACTGATCATAGCCAGATCGTAAAGCTGCTCGCAGAACAGATTTACATGTTCGCCGTCTTTGTGCTCCAGAATGTACTGAACCAGCTTGTTGTTGGCGTTCAGGACCAGAGTTTCTCCGCCGCCGAACATACCCAGATCCATGCCGTTCATGCTGTACATCTTCATCATATCCTGCATTCTGCGGCTTTCCTCGGAGAGGGTAATCATGGAGGAGATATTCTCATTCTTCATCTTCTCGACTTTGACGTCCAGCTTGTCGTTGCCCAGGGCCTTCCGGAAGATGTCGGTCAGGGAATCGGTGGTCTCCTTCAGCTCAGCCTCGTCGGTGGCTTCCACGAAGTCTTCTGTCAGGTCTGCGTCGATCCGCTGGAACTTGATCTTCTCGTTCTTCATTTCTAGATGGGAAATGAAAGGAGCGTCGATATTGTGCTTCAGGATGACGGCGTTCTTGCCTTCTTCGCGGAAGAGATTGATATACTGGCTCTGCTGTACCTCATCGGTTACATAGAAGATGGTCGTCTTTTCCGGCTCTTTCTCCTCAGTATCCTCCTGCTTGTCGTCCGGGTTCTCCACCACGTCCACATCGGCGGCTTCCTCCTCCGGAACCAGATCCTTCAGAGTCTGATATTTACCGTCCAGATCCTTGAACAGGATATAATCGCTCATCTTGTCACAGAATTTCTCATCCTTCAGGCAGCCGAATTTGATAAACGGGCTGATGTCGTCCCAGTACTTTTCATAGGTTTCCCGATCGGTCTTGCACATACCGGTGAGCTTGTCTGCTACCTTCTTGGAGATGTAATCGGAAATCTTCTTTACAAATCCGTCGTTCTGCAGTGCGCTTCGGGATACGTTCAGCGGCAGATCCGGACAGTCGATCACGCCCTTTAAGAGCATCAGGAATTCCGGAATAACTTCCTTGATATTATCTGCGATAAATACCTGGTTGTTGTACAGCTTGATGGTTCCCTCGATGGAATCATACTCCGTATTGATCTTCGGGAAGTACAGGATACCCTTCAGGTTAAAAGGATAATCCATGTTCAGGTGAATCCAGAACAGAGGCTCCTTGTAATCCTGGAACACCTTGCGGTAAAAGGCCTTGTACTCCTCGTCAGAGCACTCATTCGGGTGCTTGGTCCACAGCGGGTGGATATCGCTCAAGGAAACGGGACGCTTGTTGATCTTGACCCGATCCCGGGCCGGGGATACCTCTTTGGTCTCCTTGGTGCCGTCCTCTTTTTCGATCTCCTCCGTCTTGGCATCCTCATGGATATGCTCTACCACCACATCGCCGTCACGAAGCTCAGACTCGTCGATGGTTTCGTATTCCTGTTCCGCATTTGCCTTCTCCAGGAAAATCTCTACAGGCATGAAGGAGCAGTACTTACTGATAACCTCCCGGGCGCGATATTCATTGGCGAACTCCAGGCAGTCCTCGTTGAGGAACAGGGTAATCTCGGTACCGATCTCTGTGCGGGTTCCCTCGGACATATCGTACTCGGTGCCGCCGTCACATTCCCAGTGAACCGGCTTTGCGCCCTCCTGATAGGAAAGGGTATCGATATGAACCTCGTCCGCTACCATGAAGGCAGAGTAAAAGCCCAGTCCGAAATGACCGATGATCTGATCATCATTGGCCTTGTCCTTGTATTTCTCCAGAAAATCAGCCGCGCCGGAAAAGGCGATCTGGTTGATGTATTCCTCGACCTCGTCTGCCGTCATGCCCAGTCCGGTATCGATGAATTTCAGTGTCTTGTCCTCCGGGTTAACCACCACGCGGACGCTGTCCTTATGTCCCTCCGGATAAGTATATTCGCCAATCAGGGAAAGCTTTTTGAGCTTCGTGATAGCGTCGCAGCCGTTGGAAATCAGCTCACGGAAAAAGATATCGTGGTCGGAATAAAGCCACTTTTTGATAATCGGGAAAATATTTTCACTGTTAATGGAAAGACTTCCATGTGTATTTGCCATTGCAATTCACTCCTTTTATAATGATGTTTCATACTGATAAATATTGTACCGCCGTAGATTTGAAAAGTCAATAGAAATTAGCACTCTTTACTGGCGAGTGCTAACAAAAATTTATAAACTTTCTTAAAAATCTATAAACAGAGAGAAGATGGGTATGTTATAATAAAAAGGATGAAACTAAATGACGCTGTTATCCGTCTATCTATAGGAAGAAAAAATTATCTGTGATACATAAATAAAATTTGAAACAGATAGCATTTTATATAGAAAACAGACGGAGACGATGCGGCAGATGGCAGGAAGAAAGAGACGGAAAAGAAGAATGCACCGGCAAAGGATAAGGGGAATTTATACGCTGCTGCTGGTAATGGCGGCAGGCGGTATTTTTGTATACAGCGGACAGGCAAGCGGACAGGCAAGGAGCGGGAAGAAACAGGAAGAGTACCCGGCAGTGTCCTGGATCGAGGCGCAGGAAAAGGAAAATGTAAAAGCAATAGAGGCGAAGCTGGAGGCAAAGGAAACGGCGGAACAGGAGACTGAAGCAGAGGAGACAGATAAAGGCTCTGTGGTGGAGCGCTTTGAGGGCGCGGTTCTGGTAGGGGATTCGGTGGCGACCGGCTTTCTGGATTACCAGATTCTCGACGCGGATTCTATCATTGCCCTGCGGGGACTCCGGACAGATACCGCGGGGAAAGAGATAGAAAAGGCTTTGGAACTGACTCCCAAGGTTTTGTTTTTATCCATTGGTTTAAACGATCTGGAATACTGCCGGGGAGACAGCGGGCTTTTTATCCGGCGTTACGAAGAACGGCTGCAGGAAATCCGGGAGGCAGATCCGGATCTGCCCATCTATATCAACGGGATTCTGCCCGTGTTGCCGGAGGCGGTAGAGAAAAAGCAGGCGCTGGCCGATGTGGATACCTTTAATCAGGCATTGAAACAGATGTGTATAAAATGGAAGCTGACCTACATTGACAACAGTCAGCTGCTGGCCGGACATGAGGACTGGTATCAGAAGGATGCGGTGCATCTGAAAAGCGCGCCCTATCCGCTCTGGCTCGCGCATATGGAGGAGGCGGCAGGCTTATGAGAGACGGAATATTACAGCTGGCAAAGCTATTGTTGCTGGCGCTCCTGATTTGGGGCGGCTCTCTGGCGGTAAAGGGAACCGTAAGAAAGGTGGATTTCGGGAAGCTGCAGGCAGATGTGGAGGCCGCCGCGGAGGTATCGGAGTTAAATCAGGAAAACGCGCAGCTGCTGCGGAGGCTTTATGGCCTGAACGGCGGGGAGCTGGTTCACTGGATCCTGTATACAGCCCAGGATAATATGTCAGTAGAGGAGCTTCTGCTGGTGGAATGCAGCTCGGAAAGCCAGGCGGAACAGGTGCTGGAGGCTGCCCGGGAGCGTAAGGCCACCCAGATAAAAAACTTTGAAGGCTATGGCCCGGAACAGGTGCAGCTTCTGAATCAGAGCGTTCTTCGAAGCGATGGCGTCTATGTGCTTTTCGCTGTATCCGATCAGGCTGCCGGGATTAAAAAGGCCTACCGGAAGGATTTGTTTCGGACAGATTAGACGAGAATTTAGGAGCATACTATGGTTTTCAGCAGTATTGTATTTTTATTTGCGTTTCTGCCGCCGGTGCTGGCGGTGTATTATCTGGCACCTGCAAGACTCCGGAATCTGGTGTTGCTGGCAGCGAGCCTCATTTTCTATGCCTGGGGAGAGCCGGTCTATATCGGCCTGATGATCTACAGCATCCTCTGGAATTATGTGATGGGTCTGGACATTGCCAGGCAGCAGGAGAAGGGAAGACAGGGAAAGGGAAGCCTGACGCTGGGGATTCTGGTGAATCTTCTGATTCTGGGATTTTTCAAATACTACGGATTCCTGGCGGAGAATCTGTATCACTGGTTCGCCCTGCAGCTTCCGGATCTGAGCTTTAGCCTGCCGATTGGTCTGTCCTTTTATACCTTCCAGTCCATTTCCTATCTGGTGGATGTATATCGGGGAAAGGCCAGACGGCAGACCAACCTGATTTCCTTCGGCCTCTACATCTCCATGTTTCCCCAGCTGGTGGCGGGACCCATCGTTCAGTACGCGGACGTGGACGCCCAGCTTCAGCAGCGGAACATGTCCTGGAACAAGTTTGGAATCGGCGTCCGGTATTTTGTGGCGGGGCTTTCTAAGAAGGTACTCCTGGCCAACAACCTGGGCATGATGTATCAGGAACTCACAGGATTATCCTCCCTGTCCGTGCTTTCCGCCTGGCTGGGAGTTCTTGCCTATACCCTTCAGATTTATTTTGATTTCAGCGGTTACTCGGATATGGCCATCGGCCTTGGAAAAATGCTGGGCTTCGATTTCCGGCCCAATTTTAATTATCCTTATTGCGCCAAAAGCATTACGGATTTCTGGCGGCGGTGGCATATTTCCCTGAGCTCCTGGTTCCGGGAATACGTCTACATTCCGCTGGGCGGCAACCGGGTAACCACCGGGCGGCATATCTTCAACCTGCTGGTGGTCTGGTTCTGTACGGGACTTTGGCACGGAGCAAGCTGGAATTTTGTGGTCTGGGGCCTGTATTACGGATTGTTGCTGATTTTTGAAAAGTATGTATTAAAAGGAAAGATAGAAAAATTGCCACTTCTGGGACATCTTTATACCCTGTTTCTGGTCATGGTTGGCTGGGTATTTTTCTTCAGCCCGAACCTGTTCGCGGCAGGACAGTATCTGGCAGTAATGTTCGGACAGGGCGCGGCAGGCGCGGTGGATACGGCGGGACTTTATTATCTGACGACCGGTCTCATTCTGTTCCTTCTGGCGGCGTTTTTTTCCACCCCGCTGCCCTTTGGGCTTTGGAGAAAGCTGGAGGAAAATGAGTGGTGGGACGGACTGATTCTGACCGGATATCTGGCGCTGTTTTTACTGGCGGTGGCCTATCTTATCCGGGATACCTACAATCCGTTTCTGTATTTCCGGTTTTAAAGGATGGATTTGCGTATGAGAGACAGAAAACGTATGAATCAATGGCTGGGACTGGGCTTTGCAGTATTGCTGGCCGGATTTACCGCAGCCAATTATTTTCACAAGGATACGGCATTTTCCGATACAGAGAACCGGATGCTGCAGCAGAAGCCGGTCTTTAGCTGGGCCGATCTGGCAGACGGCCGTTTTATGGGGAACTTTGAAAAATATCAGACGGATCAGTTTATTCTCCGCAGAGAGTGGATCGGACTGCAGACGGCAGCGGATCGTCTGCTTGGAAAAAATAAATCCGGGGATGTCTATCTGGGCGAGGGACAGCTTCTGGAGGAGCCGTCAAAACTTTCGGAAAATGTCTGGGGAAATCTGGACGCCATAGGCGCTTTTTGCCGGAACCAGACGGGCGTGAAATGCTATCTGATGCTGGTGCCGGACGCGGCGTCGGTACAGAGGGAGAAGCTTCCGGAGTATGCGCCGGTGGCGGATCAGGCGGAACAGCTGGAGGAAATCCGAAGCTATCTTGAGAAAAAGGAAAATCCGGTGACAGAAATTCCGCTGTATGAAATGCTGCGGGAGCACCGGGAGGAATATCTCTATTACCGGACGGATCATCACTGGACGACCCTGGGCGCGCGGTACGCCTACCAGAGCGCAGCCGGACAGATGGGACTTCCGGGCGCGGAAAACGGGGAGGAAAAGAAGCTGTACCCGGTGTCGGACAGCTTTCAGGGAACCCTGGCCGCCCGGAGCGGATATCGGGTACCGGACGATACCATAGAGGTGTACTGGCCGGATCAGGAAGAGGATCTGGTGGTCACCTACGTGCAGGAGCAGAAAAAATCAGCCTCTCTGTACGCGGCAGAGAAGCTGAAAACCAGGGACAAGTATGGAATGTTTTTAAATGGCAACCATCCGCTGACGGAGATCCGGACCATGGCTTCTACCGGACGGAAGCTGCTTCTTATAAAGGATTCCTACGCCAACTGCTTCGTCCCCTTCCTGACCGGTGATTTTGAAGAAATCGTGCTGGTGGATCCCAGATATTATTATGACAGCGCAGAGAAGCTGATGAAGCAGTATGGCTTTACGGATGTATTGTTTCTATATAACCTGAATACCTTTCTGGAGGACGATGTGCTGCACTATGTACTGGAATAGGCTACAGCAGGTGAAAGGCCAGATCCTGCGTGAGGAAGAAGCGCTGAACCATCTGATCCCAGGCGTGCTCCAGAGATTTATCCATGGTAAAGAGATTTAAAGACAGGGCGGTAGTACAGATGATGTTACCGTCCTCATAGCGGATATTTAAGGCCAGACCGTTTACATCTCCCACAGAAAAGGGGGAAGCGGTCTGGTTTAATAATTTTTCCGTATTTTCCGGTGAGAGCTGGAAGGTAAAGCGAAAGCCCAGAGGCGTCCGTTTCCCCTTGATAAGCTCCAGGCAGAAGGGCCGCAGTTCCTGCCAGCGCGCGAAACGGCGCGCAGAAAGCCCCAGGGCTTCCTGTTCTTCTTTTGTATAATAGTCCGGATGCAGATGCCCGTCGAAATGGAAGGTGCTGTAGGTGATGATACTGCCCTCCACCACATGGAACGCATCGAAGGTCTGAGAAAGTAAAAGCTTATTCATGAACGCTTTTACGTCTTCCATCTGAAAAGAAATCATAGAAAACCTCCCGTATAATTCAGTCTTATTCCAGTATACACAGAAAAGGCGGGTTCTTCAATAAAAATGTGGTTCACAGCCGGGGGAAGATGGGGTATACTGAAAAATAACAGGAGAGATAAATCCGTGTAAATACAAAGGAGGACTTAGGGGTATGAATCAGATGGATGATGCGGAAAAGCTTTTGCAGCTGACGGAAGAGGGTACGTCACCCTTTCATGTGACGGCCAGTGTGGAACGGCAGCTTCAGAAGGCAGGGTTTCAGAAGGTAGAACTGGGAG
>CAKRTY010000084.1 GCA_934402125.1 uncultured Anaerosacchariphilus sp.
CAGCGGGTGAGGCCGGTTCGGTCTGGATTTCAGCTCCGGGTGGGCCTGCGTTGCCAGGAAGAACGGGTGATCCGGAAGCTCTATCATTTCCACAATTCTTCCATCCGGAGAGATACCGGACAGGGTCATACCGGACTGACGGAGGATCTCCCGGTAATCATTATTCACCTCATACCGGTGACGGTGCCGCTCCTGAATCGTCTCCTCGCCATACAACTCATAAGCCTTTGTATCCTTTTCCAGGATACAGGGATAAGAGCCCAGCCGCAGTGTACCGCCGATATCCTCCACGCCGTCCTGATCCGGCATCAGATGGATCATGGGGTGGCTGGTGTCCGGATCCAGCTCTGCGCTGTGAGCATCGTCGTAGCCGATCACATGACGGGCAAATTCTACGATAGCCATCTGCATACCCAGGCACAGACCCAGGAAGGGGATTTTGTGCTCACGGGCATAACGGATCGCGCTGATTTTGCCCTCGATACCGCGGTCACCGAAGCCGCCCGGTACCAGAATACCGTCCACATCGGACAGATATTCCGCTGCGTTGGCGTCGTTCACCAGTTCAGAATCTACCCATTTCAGATCTACCACAGAGTGGCTGGCGATACCGCCATGCTTCAGGGCTTCCACTACGCTGATATAAGCGTCATGGAGCTGGATATATTTTCCGACAATGGCAATGCGGACCTTGGAGGTGGGATGGCGGAGAGCGTCGACCATGGCAGTCCAGTCGTTGAGATCCGGCTCCGGACAGTCAAGGTGCAGACATTCGCAGGCCACCTGGGCCAGATGCTCCTTTTCCATAGCCAGCGGAGCCTCATAGAGATATTCCACATCCAGGTTCTGGAGCACGTGAGAACTGGGCACATTACAGAACAGGGCGATCTTATCCTTCAGATGGGTGTCCAGTGGATGCTCGCTCCGGCAGACGATGATATCCGGCCAGATTCCCATGCCCTGCAGATCCTTTACAGAGGCCTGGGTCGGTTTCGTCTTCAGCTCACCGGAAGCCTTGATATAGGGAATCAGGGTAACGTGGATCAAAATGGCGTTCTCATGTCCCACATCATGCTGGAACTGGCGGATGGCCTCCAGAAAGGGCTGGCTTTCAATGTCGCCGACAGTACCGCCCACCTCGATGATGGCAATATGCGTTTCGTTTTCATTGTAATTACGATAAAAACGGCTCTTGATTTCATTGGTAATATGGGGGATAACCTGGACCGTACCGCCGCCGTAATCGCCCCGGCGTTCCTTGTGCAGAACAGACCAGTAGATTTTTCCTGTGGTAACGTTGGAATTTTTTGTCAGAGATTCATCGATAAAGCGTTCGTAGTGACCCAGATCCAGATCCGTTTCTGCGCCGTCGTCGGTGACGAAAACTTCGCCGTGCTGAACAGGGTTCATAGTGCCCGGGTCAATGTTGATATAGGGGTCAAACTTCTGCATGGTCACCTTGTATCCTCTGGCTTTCAGAAGACGGCCCAGAGAAGCTGCTGTGATTCCTTTTCCGAGACCGGAGACTACTCCGCCGGTGACAAAGACGTATTTAACAGGCATGTACGTTTCCTCCTTATTTAATAGCGGGATAATAGGTAAAAAATAACTGAATTATTATACTACTGCGAAGCAGGAAAATCCAGAAAAATACACCGAAAAATTTAGGGAAATTTCAGATTTTTCCATATTGCTTTATCCTTTTCCGGACATTATAATAGAAGTGTTATGGTTGGGGAATTTTCTGTAATTTCCATGCTATAGCATACAAGGAGGAGAAATATGGAAGAACATAACAAAAATTCCAACCGCCCCTCCGGAGGCGGAGATAACAATAAGAATCCGAAGAACCGTCAGAGTATTCTGATGTTTCTGATCATTGCCATGGTAGCGATCCTGTTCTGGAATTATATCGGAAGCATGGGCAGCACCAGCAATACCATTACCTACAATGAATTTGTACAGATGCTGGACGAGGGCAAGGTAAAGGAGGTTGAGATCACCTCCAGCAGCCTGAAGATCACAGCGAAGGAAAAGGACGCGCTGGGAAGGGAACAGACCTACACCACCGGAATTGTGCCGGATTACCAGCTGCAGGAGCGTCTGGAAAAAGCAGGCGTCGAATATTCCTCTCCCATTGAGGATATGAAGGCTGTAATTCTGTCCGCGGTGATTAATATTATTCTGCCGATCGTACTGCTCTGGGGAGCTTTCGCTCTGATTATGCGCCGGATGGGCGGCGGTGGCGGCATGATGGGTATGAATGTGGGCAAGAGCAAGGCCAAGGTTTACATTGAAAAGGAGACCGGCGTCACCTTTAAGGATGTGGCCGGAGAAGAGGAAGCCAAGGAGTCGCTTCAGGAAGTAGTGGATTTTCTCCACAATCCGGGCAAATATGCCCAGATCGGAGCGAAGCTGCCCAAGGGCGCCCTGCTGGTGGGCCCGCCGGGAACTGGAAAAACTCTGCTTGCCAAGGCTGTGGCAGGAGAGGCGCACGTACCGTTCTTCTCCCTGTCCGGATCGGATTTTGTGGAAATGTTCGTAGGCGTGGGCGCGTCCCGTGTGCGGGATCTGTTCCAGGAAGCCAAAAAGCATTCCCCCTGTATTATCTTCATCGATGAGATAGACGCCATCGGAAAAAGCCGTGATTCCCGTATGGGAGGCAATGACGAGCGTGAGCAGACCCTGAATCAGCTGCTGGCAGAGATGGACGGCTTTGACAGCCATACCGCCTGCCTGGTGTTGGGAGCAACCAACCGTCCGGAGGTTCTGGATCCTGCGCTTTTGCGTCCCGGCCGGTTTGACCGCCGGGTTATCGTAGATCGTCCGGATCTGAAGGGCCGTGTCGATATCCTGAAGGTTCATTCCAAGAACGTCAAAATGGACGAAACGGTGGATCTGGACGCCATCGCCCTGGCTACCAGCGGAGCCGTGGGCTCCGATCTGGCCAACATGATCAACGAGGCGGCGATCCTGGCAGTCAAGAACGGACGCAAGGCCGTATCCCAGAAGGATCTCTTTGAATCAGTAGAAGTGGTTCTGGTGGGAAAAGAAAAGAAAGACCGTATCATGAGCAAGGAGGAGCGTCGTATCGTATCCTATCACGAGGTAGGACACGCCCTGGTAAGCGCCCTGCAGAAGGATGCGGAGCCGGTTCAGAAAATCACCATCGTACCCCGTACCATGGGAGCGTTGGGTTATGTGATGCAGGTACCGGAGGAAGAAAAATACCTGAATACGAAGAAAGAAATTGACGCCATGCTGATAGGCCTTCTGGCAGGCCGGGCTGCAGAGGAAATCGTCTTTGACACCGTTACCACGGGAGCGGCCAACGATATTGAGAAGGCCACCCGTCTGGCCCGGGCCATGGTTACCCAGTATGGTATGTCCGAGAAATTCGGTCTGATGGGACTGGAGGTTCAGGAAAATGAATACCTGAACGGCCGTACCGTCATGAACTGCGGCGACGCCACAGCGGCCGAAGTGGATACAGAGGTCATGAAGATTCTGAAGAACTCCTACGAGGAGGCAAAGCGTCTTCTCTCCGAAAACCGGGAAGCGATGGATAAAATTGCCGACTTCCTGATTGAGAAAGAGACCATCACTGGTAAAGAATTCATGCAGATCTTCCGGGAAGTCAAAGGTCTTCCGGACCCGGATCAACCGGCGGAGGAGCCGCAGGATCCGACCGCGTCCCCGATAACTTCCGATGCTGCCGGTGTCCCGACGTCCACACCGAACAACGAACCAGAAGCATAACGTAACACCTTTCGAAGACAGGCCTGCGCGGAAAAATACATTTCCTAAGGAGCCCCTAGGTCGGGGCGACGGGGAAAAGTATTTTTCTGCGCAGGCCGTCCGTATAAAAGGAGCCATCCCATGCAATTCAACATCGAAGAAGAATTAAAAAAGCTCCCCTCCAAACCGGGCGTCTATCTCATGCACGACGAGACCGACGCAATCATTTACGTGGGAAAAGCCATTTCCCTGAAAAACCGGGTGCGTCAGTATTTTCAGAGCAGCCGGAACAAGGGACCGAAGATTGAGCAGATGGTTACGCACATTGCCCGCTTTGAATACATCATTACCGATTCAGAGCTGGAAGCCCTGGTTCTGGAGTGTAATCTGATCAAGGAGCACCGTCCCAAATATAACACCATGCTCATGGATGACAAGACCTATCCTTACATTAAGGTAACGACCAATGAGCCTTACCCCCGGGTTCTGTTTTCCAGAATGCTTAAAAAGGACAAGGCCAGATACTACGGGCCTTATACCAGCGCCGGAGCAGTCAAGGACACCATAGAGCTTATCCATAAGCTCTATAAGATCCGCACCTGTCACCGGGTTCTGCCCCGGGATATAGGAAAAGACCGTCCCTGCCTGAATTATCATATTCACCAGTGCGACGCTCCCTGCCAGGGTTACATTTCACAGGAAGAATATGGAAAAAGCATAGCCCGGGTGCTGGATTTCCTGAATGGAAATTATGCCCCGCTTTTAAAGGAGCTGGAGGAAAAGATGACAGCGGCTTCCGACGCCATGGAGTTCGAAAAGGCCATCGAGTACCGGGAGCTTTTAAACAGTGTGAAACAGATTGCCCAGAAGCAGAAAATCACCAACAGCGACATGGAGGACAAGGACATTATCGCCCTGTCCTGCGACGGCTGGGACGCGGGGGTGCAGGTCTTTTTTATCCGGGACGGCCGTCTCATCGGCCGGGATCATTTTTATTTGAAGACCTATGAGGGAGAGCCGAAGGCTGCCATTCTGGGAAGCTTTATCAAGCAGTTTTACGCCGGCACACCCTACATTCCCCGGGAGCTGATGCTGGAATGTGAGGTCGAGGATCAGGAGCTTATCGAGCAGTGGCTGACAGCCCGCAAGGGCCACCGGGTCTATCTGAGGGTGCCCAAGATCGGAGAAAAGGAGAAGCTGGTGGAGCTGGCGAAGAAAAACGCCAGTCTGGTTTTAAGCCAGGATCGGGAGCGGATCAAGCGGGAAGAGGGACGGACCATAGGCGCCATGAAAGAGATTGCGGATATTCTGGGACTTCCCGGGATTCACCGTATCGAGGCCTTCGATATCTCCAATACCAACGGCTTCGAATCGGTAGGCTCCATGATTGTCTACGATCATGGGAAGCCCAAACGCAGTGATTACCGCAAGTTTAAAATCCGTACCGTGAAGGGGCCGGACGATTATGCCAGCATGCGGGAGGTGCTGACCCGCCGGTTTACCCACGGACTGGAGGAAAGCCGGGAGCTGAAGGAGAAGGAAATGCCGGAGGAGGTAGGAAGCTTTACCCGGTTTCCGGATTTGCTGATGATGGACGGCGGCCGGGGGCAGGTCAATATTGCCCTGCAGGTGCTGGAGGAGCTGGGCCTCAACATCCCGGTCTGCGGTATGGTCAAGGACGACAATCACCGTACCCGCGGTCTCTATTACCATAATACCGAGCTGCCCATCGAACGCAATTCAGAGGGCTTCCGCCTGATTACCCGGATCCAGGACGAGGCGCACCGTTTCGCCATTGAGTACCACCGTTCCCGGCGAAGCAAGGAGCAGGTACATTCCGTGCTGGACGATATCGAAGGGATCGGTCCGGCCAGAAGAAAGGCTTTGCTGCGCCATTTCCAGTCATTGGAGGCTATCCGGGAAGCAGAGGTGGAGACACTGGCAGCCGTACCTTCCATGAATCGGGCGGCCGCGGAGAAAGTATGGAAATTTTTCCATTGATCCTTGTACCGCTCTCAGGCAGTATGGTAAAATAGAAACAAGGTCTGCGATACCGGATTCAAGCGGGAATGCAGGAAACGCAGACAGTCGGAATTGATAAAAAGGGAAAATAAGGAAGCGAGGAAACAAAAATGGGAAGTGTACAGACCGTAGACATGACGCTTATGGTGGAAAAACTGAATCTGAAGAATCTGACGCCGGAGATTGATCTGACAGGGAGGAAACTGGCGTCTCCGGAGATTAACCGTCCGGCTATCCAGCTGTCCGGCTATTTCGCGCATTTCGCCACAGAGCGTGTGCAGATTCTGGGATATGTGGAATATACGTATCTGCAGAGCAGAACTGATGAGGAAAAGAAGCCTATCTACGAGAAGTTCTTTTCCAGCAATATCCCCTGTGTGATCTATACTTCCCGTACAGAGCCGGAGCCCTATGCCCTGGAGATGGCTAATCAATACGGCGTTCCGGTCTTTTATTCCGATAAGAAGACGTCCAACTTTATGGCTGCCATCATCGGCTGGCTGAATGTGCAGCTGGCTCCCCGTATCTCGATCCATGGCGTACTGGTCGACGTATACGGCGAGGGCGTCCTGATTATGGGCGAGAGCGGAATCGGTAAGAGCGAGGCGGCCCTGGAGCTGATTAAGCGGGGACACCGGTTGGTAACCGACGACGTGGTGGAGATTCACAAGGTCAGCGACGATACCCTGGTGGGCCGTTCCCCGGAGATCACCAAGCATTTTATCGAGCTGCGCGGTATCGGAATCGTGGACGTAAAGACCCTGTTCGGAGTGGAGTGTGTCAAGGAAACCCAGACCATCGATATGGTAATCAAGCTGGAGGACTGGGATAAGGACAAGGAGTACGATCGTCTGGGAATGACAGAGGAGTATACCGAATTCCTGGGCAATAAGGTAGTCTGCCATTCTCTGCCCATCCGTCCGGGCCGGAACCTGGCGATTATCGTAGAGACGGCCGCTGTCAATAACAGACAGAAGAAGATGGGCTACAACGCAGCCCAGGAGCTGTACCGTCGCGTACAGGAGAGCATGGCAAGAAAGAACTAAAAAGATGATGGGGGATAAGAGTATGAAGAAATATTGTTTTGGAGCCGATATCGGCGGAACAACCATGAAGCTGGGACTTTTTGATTCAGACGGTATCGTGCTGGA
>CAKRTY010000085.1 GCA_934402125.1 uncultured Anaerosacchariphilus sp.
GGCTACGCCTGGCTGAGCCTGGACGACACCAAGCTAATCAAGCTGGACTGGTACTCTCAGGCCACCATCAAAAAAGACAAAAAGAAGCTGGAGGTCATGCTGGAGAACGGAAGCCTGTTCTTCAACGTAAGCAAGCCTCTGGAGCAGGACGAGAACCTGGATATCCGCTCCTCCACCATGTCCACCGGAATCCGCGGAACCCTGGGAAAGGTAACCGTGAAGGAGAAAACGGATCTGCAGGATACGGAGTCCACCACCAGCGTAGAGCTTTATGAGGGAAAAGTGAAGATCGCCTATCACGAAGAAGACGGAGAGGTGGTAACCAGAGAGGTGGATGCAGGATACCGGGCTGAGGTTGATACGACCCGTACCGATCTGGAGGAGGCGGCTTCCGCCCCCGTATCCAGTGGAAGCCTGGACGGAATCGAACTAAAGGACGCTCTGGAGGACTGCGGCTTTGTGGCCATCGAGATCAAAGAGGATAAGGATCTGCAGAACCGGCTGCTGGAAGCAGATAACGGACTGGGAGAGGAAGAAATCCAGGATATCATCGATCATGCGGAGGAAAGCCTGAAAAAGGATCAGGAGGAGCAGAGAAAGACGGCCCAGCTTCTGGAAAAGGAGCTGGAGAAGGTAAAGGCCGGACTGAATTCGGAGGAAGATACGGTGATTCATCAGGTATTTGAGAAAACCGATGAAAACAGCAAGGTCTTAAATCCCATGGAGAAGCTGGAGGAGCTGGAAAAGCAGGAGACGCCGTCGCTGATTCCGGAGAAAGCAGAGGAAGACCGGACGACTGTCCCCATCGTAAAGCCCGGGCTGATACAGCCGGAGACGCCGAAGCAGGAAGAGACGGCAAAATCGGAGAGCTCTTCCGGATCAGGCGGAGGACAGTCCGGCTCCGACAACCAGACAGAGACCCAGAAGCCGTCTGAGACCCAGAAGCCATCTGAAACCCAGAAGCCGTCTGAGACCCAGAAGCCGACGCCGGAGCCAACGCCGGAACCGGAGCCAACGCCGGAACCGGAACCGACGCCGCTTCCCAAGCCGGAGACCTATACGGTGACCTTCTACGCGGACGCGAATACGGTATTTGCTGAGGAGCAGGTCAAAACCGAACTCAACGGAATCCTTCCGGTGTATCCGAAGGCCCTGGAGCCGTTGCTGAAGCCTGGCCCAAATGGATACTGGTCCTTGGAAGCCAAAGGAGCCCACTTTGATTTTGAAACGGAGACCATCAAGAGCGATACAACGCTGTACTGGGTTAATCAATGGTAAATGAAGAATAAAAAGAAGATAAGAGAGTATGGAATCAGAGCCCTCGACAGCCTGGCCGTGGCGGTGCTGGCCGTCCTGCTGGCTGTAAGCGGGCTTCTGAACGCGCCGGGCGGCTGGCTGGAGGACGCGCTGTATCAGAGGGGCGACGACCCGGACGAGCGGATCGCCATTGTGGGAATCGACGCCTACGCCCTGAAGAAATACGGATCCTGGCCCTGGGATCGCTCCGTCATAGCGGAGGTAATCGAAACCCTGAATCAGGACGAAGAAAACCGTCCGGCAGCCATCGGACTTGACGTGCTCTATGCGGGAACGACCAATTCCGAATCCGATGAGCAGATTGCGAAGGCCGCTTCGGCGGGCAATGTGGCCGTGGCCGGAATGGTAGAATTCGGCCAGGGTCTGGCAAGAGATAAGGAAAGAAACCTGTATCTGACCAACATGGCCGTCAGAAATCCCTCCCTGCCCTTCCAGGATCTGAGAAAAGAAGCGCGGGTAGGCCATATCAACGCCATGTACGACAGCGACGGTGTGCTGCGGCACCATATCTGGAGCCTGAAGCTTCCAAACGGCGACACGCTGCTGTCCCTTCCCTACGCGCTGTATTCCCTATACTGCGAGGCCAATGGAATGGAAGCGGATTTTCGGCCTGCGACAGATCAGAACAGCTTCTGGTGGGTGGATTACAGCGGCTCGCCGGGAGACTATTACTACTGCTCTGTGGCGGATATTCTGGAAGGAAGCTATGACCCGGATATCCTGGCAGACAGTATCGTGCTGATTGGACCATACGACGCGGCCATGGCCGATAGCTTTGTGACCGCGGCGGATCACGCGGAGCAGATGTACGGCGTGGAATATCTGGCCAATGTGACGGCGGATATGCTGAACGGAGTCCAGAAGCAGGAGGCCGGACGTTGGGTGCAGCTGACCTTTCTCTTTGTCCTGACCCTTTTCATCACCTTCCTGCTGCTGGGAATGAACCCGGGCTGGAGCGCCCTCTTCGGAGTCGCGAGTATCGTCTGCGGAATCGCTGCGGCGGTAGGGCTTTATGAAAAGGGAACCGTGATTCATGTGCTGTGGTTCGCGGGCGGGGCGGTTCTGGCCCTGGCTTTGAGCTTCGCGGTCCGGTATGTGGGGGTTATCCTGGAAAAGCGCCGGGTCACCAGGACCTTTGGACGCTACGTAGACCCCGCTATCATCAAGGAGCTTCTGGAGGGAGATAAGGAGAGCCTGGAGCTGACCGGAAAGCTGCGGAATATCGCGGTGCTGTTCGTGGATATCCGGGGCTTTACCACCCTGTCCGAGCAGCTTACGCCGGAGCAGATTGTGAAGATCCTGAATGAATATCTGACGCTGACCAGCCGCTGTATCCGGAACCAGAGGGGAACCCTGGATAAATTTGTGGGCGATTGTACCATGGCCTTCTGGGGAGCGCCCATAGCCTGCGAGGATCCGGTGGGAAACGCCTGCCGGGCGGCGCTGGAGATGGAAGCGGGCGCGAAAGAGCTTGGTATGCGGGTAGAGGAAAAATTTGGCAAAACCATAAGCTTCGGAGTCGGCGTACACTACGGCCCCGCAGTCGTGGGAAATATCGGATCCCCGGAGCGCATGGATTACACAGCCATCGGAGATACAGTCAACACAGCTTCCCGTCTGGAGTCCAACGCGCCGGCGGGAACGGTCTACATCAGCCGTCTGGTGGCGGATATGCTGGGAGAACGGGCTGTGACCGAGACGCTGGATCATAAGCTGAAGCTGAAAGGAAAGGCAGAGGGCTTCGAGGTACTGATCTTAAAAGGAATGAAAGAATAAGCATGAGATAGAAAGGCGGTTCAGACATGGAAGAAGAACAAAAGAAGAGCGGCAGAGGAAAAATCATCGCCACGGCAGTGGCTATTCTTCTTCTGATAGCGGCAGCGCTGGCAGCTCTGTGGCTGCTGCGCGATAAGAAAAAGGATATCACCTTTGTGGCTCCGGCGGGACTTCTGGAAGCCCGGAACGGGGCGGTCTATGTGGCGGATCAGGGTCAGAACAACATTATCCGGATCGACGGAGACAAGAGAACCCTGGTTGCCGGATATACCCTTCCGGTGGACGACCATGGAAAAGCGGCGGGCGGACACCGGGACGGCGCCTGGGACGAAGCGCTGTTTAACCGGCCCTTTGCCCTGGCGGAGTGGAAGGACGGAATCGCGGTCAGCGATACCGGCAACCACTGTATCCGCTTTATCGAGGACGAGACCACGGTAAAGACGCTGGCAGGAACCGGAACGCCGGGCTGTCAGAACGGCTACGCGGGAGAGGCCACCTTCAACGAACCTAAAGGCCTGGCTGTGGGCAGCGACGGCTGTCTCTACGTGGCAGACAGCGGCAATGGAGTTGTGCGCCGGATTTCCGAAAACGGCCAGGTGGATACGCCCATCACCGGGCTGGATACTCCCACCGGACTTTGCAGCGAGAAGGACGCCCTCTATATCACCGATGTGGGAACCAACCAGATCCTTTGCTGGAAGGACGGAGAGCTGAAGGTTGTGGCAGGACGGGCCTACGGTGACGAAGAGCTTAGTCTGACCGATGGAGCGGTGGAGGACGCCGTATTCTCCAGACCGGAGGGAATCGCGGCGGACGACGGGGTGCTTTACGTATCCGACGCGGGCTTTTCCGCGGTGCGCCGGATCAAGGACGGAAACGTGGATACGATTTCTATCTATGAAGGAAACGGCTCCGCGCTCTGGCCCGGACAGCCGGCGGGAATTCTTGCCAAAGAGGGGAAAATCCAGGTAGCAGACCCCTTCTCCGGTGTCATTTTTAGTGTAGATTCCACAAAATAAGAAGGATATGTCGAAAAACAAGTGAAATATGCCAAAATAAGAAAATGATGGTGAAAAATGGTTTCTAAAGTGGTATAATAGACGCGGTAAAATTTGGAATTATGGAGGCGGGAGCCTTCGAGGGATAAGAGGAGAACGATTATGAAGATACGGGGACGGGTAAAATGGATCATCACTGCGGCGGCCACCTGCGGGCTGCTGGCTCTCGTTCTCTTTAGCGGATACGGATTGACAGCAGGAAAACGTCAGGAATTTCCCCTGGACGGGTATATTCTGGAGGTGACAGCTTCCGAGGAGGGAGCTGTCTGCACCCAGAGAGGCTTCGCGGCAGGGACCAGGGCCAGGGAGAAGTTCCCGGATTCCTGGAAGTATAAGGATACGGAAGGACGGAATTACGCGGCATCGAAGGAGAGCTTTCTTCATTTTGAGGACGGCTCTTTTAGTGCGTTTAGCGGAGGGTCGCTGGTGGATATGGCAGAGTCCGGCACCAGCGTCCTGGAATTCTACAATATAGAGCCGATGATGATTATGGCCAAGTCGGGAGAAGGCTGGACCATCGATAACAACGGCAAAAACCTGGAGTTCAAAGAACTGCTCTGGGCCCTGAACCGGGAACATCTGATGGCGGCCTCCGATAAGCTGGAGCTGACCCTGGCCAACGGGGAGAAAAAAACCATCAGCGGCTATCTGGAGCTGATGTGGCTGGACGAGGGAATTATCCGGCTGACAGACGGAGAGGAGATCTGGCAGACCCTTGCCAGTGGCACCCGGATTCGATACAGCTCCGGCGTGACGGTGGATCTGGGAGAGAAGCTGGTCCAGGATCGGGAGGGCAACGCGGTCTTCTCTATGGAGGCGCTTTCCGCCGACCAGGATCTGGCCATTGATTTGCAGTCCGGCAGCAGCGACTGGAGCGGCTGGACGCCGCCCACCTTTATCGTACACAACGACGATGGAGAGAACGGAGAAGACGGCGTACAGGGTGAAGCCGGAGAAGAAGGCGATGAAGGAAAAGAAGGCGAGAAGGGAGACAACGGCAAGAACGGAGAAGGCGGAGCGGCCGGAGGCCGGGCAGCCGGAGTGATTGCCGGAGACGAGAAGAACCTGGCCGGTGAATCCATGGCCCACGTGCTGATTACCGATGTGAGCGGTTCCGGGACGGACGTAAGCTTCACCATCAAGGTGAAGGATCCGGGGAATACGCTGACTGCGGATACCGGACTTATCTCAGTCCGGGAAGCCCAGACCGGCGCGGTGGTCTGGAAACAGGAGGTGGATCTGCCCTCTATCGACACCCAGACCTTCCGGATTCAGGACGGAAGCCTGAAGGAAGATATGCAGTACACCATTACAGTGGAAAGCAATTACCAGATCAACATGGAGAACGGGATTACCAATACAGGAAGCATGGCGTTTGTAACCCGGGATTTCTATACAGCCAGCGAGGGCCTGTGTCTGGATCGGGTCGAGCTGACACAGGAAAATATGACCATATATCTGGGCAAGACTGGAAGCAGCACCGTCAAAAGTGTGTACCTGAAGGTGAAAACCCAGGGCGGCCAGTACGAGTATGAGACCGGAAAATTCGATCCGGGAACGAAAAAGTCCTATACCATTGACTATATGGCCGAGATTGCGGAAAAATGGGGCTTTGCTACCGTAGAAGATATTACGAACCAGCCCTTCAGCGTGGAGCTGTATATGGATACCGGAACGGGACAGTACGTCAAGTCGCCCTACGAGCTGACCGGAACGTTCCTGAAGAAGGAGCCGGTTTTTGAAGGCCTGTATGTGACAAGAAAAGAAGGCTACTATGAATTCCAGAAAAAACTGGTTTCAGACAAGGATCGGGCTCTGGAAAGCTGCCGCTTTGTCATCACGGACAACGGCCTGGAGATCAAGACGCTGACGACTTCGGGAACTACCGTGCAGTGGTATTATGACGAAGGACTGAGCGGAGGGCAGTACGCCGTTACGGTATATATGACCTGGAATGACAACCAGATGACCGTGGAGAAGAAGCTGAATACCGAGCTGTTCACGGTACCGTCCAGCACAAGAATCCAGTCAGCCTGGGAGGACGCGGGTCTGGCCCATGGAACGGCGATCATTGACGGAAAAGTGAAATTACAGGCAGTAGCGCCCTGTTCTATCTCTGAAAATCAGGTGGTGACTGTGGTATTGGCGAAGCCGGATGGAAGCTGGAGAAAGACCAGTTATATCAACCTGAAGGACTGCCAGAAACAGAACGGCTGGCTTATAATTCCCATGAAGTACACCACAGGCCTGGAAGAGAATACAACCTATATACTGACAATCAAGGGAAAGCTCACAGAAATTGTGGAGGGAGCGGATGGAAACGATGTGGCACAGGACACCGTGGAAATTCTGTTCCGTGATAAGATAAAGACGAAGTCAAATTAGCAGACAGGAAAGGTGAGGAGTGTCGAGAATGAACAAGAAGAGCAAAATAGGATTAATCGTTCTTGCGGTCATAGCGGTAATCCTGACAGCCGGCGGCGTTACAGCCGCCATGCTGCATGCCTCCGGAGAGAAGGGGGTATTCGCGGCGGACGGTTACGTGCTGGGAATCAGCCAGGAATCCGAACAGGCTTCCGTGTATCCGCAGAGCTTTGCGTCCGGTACAGTACTGACGAAGAAGTTCCCTTCGTCCTACGCCTATCAGGACGTGGAAGGAGATAAGG
>CAKRTY010000086.1 GCA_934402125.1 uncultured Anaerosacchariphilus sp.
AACCGGCTTACGAGGTTCTGGAGACCTATGTGGGCAAGGATCTGGAGTACAAGGAATACGAGCCGCTGTATGCGTGCGCCGGAGAATTGGCAGCAAAGCAGCATAAGAAGGGCTTCTATGTAACCGTAGACGATTATGTAACCATGTCTGACGGTACCGGTATCGTTCATATCGCTCCGGCCTTTGGTGAGGACGACGGCCGTGTGGGAAGAAAATACGATCTGCCCTTCGTTCAGTTTGTAGACGGCAAGGGAAATATGACAGCGGAGACACCCTACGCAGGCCTGTTTGTAAAGAAGGCAGATCCGGAGGTCTTAAAGGATCTGGACGCAGAGGGCAAGCTTTTCGACGCGCCGAAGTTTGAGCATGATTACCCGTTCTGCTGGCGCTGCGATACGCCGCTCATCTACTACGCGCGGGAATCCTGGTTCATCAAGATGACAGCGGTAAAGGACGATCTGATCCGCAACAACAACACCATCAACTGGATTCCGGAGAGCATCGGTAAAGGTCGTTTTGGCGACTGGCTGGAGAATATCCAGGACTGGGGCGTCAGCCGTAACCGTTACTGGGGAACTCCGCTGAACATCTGGGAGTGTGAGGACTGCGGCCATCAGGAATCTATCGGAAGCAGAGAAGAGCTTTATGAAATGAGCGGCGATGAGAAGGCTAAAACCGTAGAACTTCATCGTCCGTATATCGATGAGATTACCGCGAAGTGCCCACACTGCGGCAAGACCATGCGCCGTGTACCGGAGGTACTGGACTGCTGGTTCGATTCCGGAGCTATGCCCTTTGCGCAGCATCATTACCCCTTCGAGAATCAGGAGCTGTTCCATCAGCAGTTCCCGGCGCAGTTCATTTCCGAGGCGGTAGACCAGACCAGAGGCTGGTTCTATTCTCTGCTGGCAGAGTCTACCCTGCTGTTTAACAAGGCTCCATATGAGAACGTTATCGTTCTGGGACATGTACAGGATGAGAACGGCCAGAAGATGAGTAAATCCAAGGGCAATGCGGTAGATCCCTTTGACGCGCTGGAGAAATACGGCGCAGACGCGATCCGCTGGTATTTCTATATCAACAGCGCGCCCTGGCTGCCCAACCGTTTCCATGGCAAGGCGGTACAGGAGGGACAGCGTAAATTCATGGGTACCCTTTGGAATACCTATGCGTTCTTCGTGCTGTACGCGAACATTGACGAATTTGACGCAACGAAGTATGAGCTGAATTACGACTCCCTGAGCGTCATGGATAAATGGCTTCTGTCCAAGCTGAATACCGTAGTGGGCGAGGTAGATGATAACCTGAATAACTACCGGATTCCGGAGGCTGCAAGAGCGCTTCAGGAGTTCGTGGACGATATGTCCAACTGGTATGTACGCCGCAGCCGTGAGCGTTTCTGGGCAAAGGGCATGGAGCAGGATAAGATCAACGCCTATATGACGCTGTATACCTCCCTGGTAACCATTTGCAAGGCGGCAGCGCCCATGGTTCCCTTCATGACAGAGGAGATTTACCAGAATCTGGTAAGAAGCATTGATAAGAATGCGCCGGAAAGCATCCATCTGTGCGACTTCCCGGTTGTAAATAAGGCATGGATCAACGAGGAGCTGGAGCGCGACATGGACGAGGTCCTGAAGATCGTTGTAATGGGACGTGCCTGCCGGAACACTGCCAACATCAAGAACCGTCAGCCTATCGCGCAGATGTATGTGAAGGCTCCCTACAAACTGGCAGAGTATTACTGTGAGATCATTGAGGACGAGCTGAACGTGAAGGCCGTAGAGTTTACAGACGACGTCCGCGCCTTTACGACCTACAGCTTCAAGCCCCAGCTGAAGACCGTAGGACCCAAGTACGGCAAATGCCTGAACGGTATCCGGGCGCACCTGGCTGAGGTAGACGGCAATGCCGCCATGGACGAGCTGAAGGAGAAGGGAAGCCTCACATTTGACGTAAATGGCACATCTGTGGTATTATCGGAAGAGGATCTGCTGATTGACATGGCTCAGACCGAGGGCTTTGTATCCGACGGAGACAACAGCATTACCGTAGTTCTGGATACCAAGCTGACGCCGGAGCTGATCGAGGAGGGCTTTGTCCGCGAGATCATCAGCAAGGTGCAGACCATGCGAAAAGAGGCAGATTTCCAGGTAACAGACAAGATCGTCATTTCCTGCAAGGGAAATGAGAAGATCGAGGCTCTGATCAAAGCAAACGCGGATCAGATCAAGTCGGAGGTTCTGGCTGTGGATGTGAAGCTTGACGAGGCAGATGGCTACGTGAAGGAATGGAGCATCAACGGCGAGAATGTTACACTGGGCGTAGAGCGCGCGTAAAGCGCGCCTATGCGCAACCGATACGGTAAACGAGGAGGAAAACCATTATGAGCAAGAGACCTTTCGACAAGGAACTCTTCAAAAGAAGCGTAGTTTACAACGTGAAAACTCTGTACCGGACACCGATTGAAGAGGCAACGCAGCACCAGATTTTTCATGCAGTAGCACTGGCTACCAAGGACGCAATCATCGACGCGTGGATTGCGACACAGGAGCAGATGAAAAAGCAGGATCCGAAGATCGTGTACTATATGTCCATGGAATTTCTGATGGGCCGCGCGCTTGGTAATAACCTGATTAATCTGACTTATTATGATGAAGTAAAGGAAGCCCTGGAGGAGCTTGGCTGTGATCTGAACGTGATTGAGGATCAGGAGCCGGACGCAGCTCTGGGAAATGGCGGTCTGGGAAGACTGGCAGCCTGCTTCCTGGATTCTCTGGCAACCCTGGGCTATGCGGCATACGGCTGCGGTATCCGTTACCGCTACGGTATGTTCAAGCAGAAAATTGAGAACGGCTATCAGAAAGAGGTCCCGGATGACTGGCTTTCCGATGGCAATCCCTTTGAGCTCCGCCGTCCCGAGTACGCGAAGATCGTCAAGTTTGGCGGCTATGTGGACGTAGAGGTAGATCAGAATGGCAAGAGCCATTTCATTCAGAAGGGATACCAGGCCGTACGCGCGATTCCCTGCGACCTTCCGGTAGTAGGCTATGGCAACAACGTAGTCAATACCCTTCGTATCTGGGATGCGGAGGCTATGAACACCTTCAGCCTGGACGCCTTTGACAAGGGCGATTATCAGCAGGCTGTAGAGGAAGAGAACCTGGCAAAGCTGCTGGTAGAGGTTCTGTACCCCAACGATAACCATATGGCAGGCAAGGAGCTGCGTCTGAAGCAGCAGTATTTCTTTATCTCCGCCAGCGTACAGGAGGCCATTGCCCGTTATAAGAGAAACCATGAGGATATCCGCAAGTTCTACGAGAAGGCGGCATTCCAGCTGAACGATACCCATCCGACCGTAGCAGTTGCAGAGCTGATGCGTATCCTGATTGACGAGGAAGGCCTGGAGTGGGATGAGGCGTGGGAGGTAACCACCAAGACCTGTGCCTACACCAACCATACCATTATGGCAGAGGCTCTGGAGAAATGGCCCATCGAGCTGTTTTCCCGTCTGCTTCCCCGTGTATACCAGATCATCGAGGAGATCAACCGCCGTTTCGTGATTGAAATCCAGAACAAGTATCCGGGCGATCAGGAGAAGATCCGCAAGATGGCTATCATCTATGACGGACAGGTAAAGATGGCTCATCTGGCTATCGCCGCAGGCCATTCTGTCAACGGCGTAGCCCGTCTGCATACAGAGATTCTGAAGAAACAGGAGCTGAAGGATTTCTATCAGATGATGCCGGAGAAGTTCAACAACAAGACCAACGGTATTACCCAGCGTCGTTTCCTGCTTCACGGCAATCCTCTGTTGGCTCAGTGGGTGACCGATCACATCGGCGACGAGTGGATCACCGATCTGTCCCAGATCAGCAAGCTGAAGATCTACGCAGACGATGAGAAGGCGCAGCAGGAGTTCATGAACATCAAGTATCAGAACAAGGTGCGTCTGGCGAAATACATTCAGGAGCACAACGGTATTACCGTAGATCCGCGATCCATCTTTGACGTACAGGTTAAGAGACTGCATGAGTACAAGCGTCAGCTTCTGAATATTCTGCATGTGATGTATCTGTACAACAAGATCAAAGAGCATCCGGATATGGAATTCTATCCGAGAACCTTTATCTTCGGCGCTAAGGCAGCTGCAGGCTACCGCCGCGCGAAGCTGACCATCAAGCTGATCAACTCCGTAGCAGACGTGATCAACAACGACGCGTCCATTAACGGCAAGCTGAAGGTAGTATTTATCGAGGATTACCGTGTATCCAACGCAGAGCTGATCTTCGCGGCGGCAGATGTATCCGAGCAGATTTCCACCGCCAGCAAGGAGGCGTCCGGTACCGGTAACATGAAGTTCATGCTGAACGGAGCCCTGACCATCGGAACCATGGACGGCGCAAATGTGGAAATGGTAGAAGAGATGGGTGAGGAAAACGCCTTTATCTTCGGTCTGAGCGCAGACGAGGTTATTAATTATGAGCAGCATGGCGGCTACAACCCCATGGATATCTTCAATTCCGATCAGGATATCCGTCACGTGCTGATGCAGCTGATCAATGGTTATTACGCACCCCAGGATCCGGAAATGTTCCGTGACCTGTATGATTCTCTGCTGAACACCAACAACAGCGATCGGGCAGATACCTACTTTATCCTGAAGGATTTCCGTTCCTACGCAGAGACTCATGCCAAGATCGAGTCTGTATACCGGGACGAGAAGCAGTGGGCAAAGAAGGCTCTCTGGAACACCGCATGCAGCGGCAAGTTCTCTTCTGACAGAACCATTCAGGAGTACGTGGACGATATCTGGCATCTGGACAAGATGACGGTAGAGCTTCCGCAGGAGGATCTGGAAGTTAGCACAAAATAAATCGTTTGACGAATAAAACAGATAACGCAAAAAGAGATAGATGTGAGATTTCATGTCTATCTCTTTTTTTGACTCATAAAATGTAAAATGAGAGAAAAAATAAAAATCAGTCTTTCCATTCTGATTATTTTAATCCTGTTGCCCTATGTGGCGGTGGTATTCGGTACAGGCCGGACGGAGGAAGAAACGGAAAAGAGACAGACGGAGCTGGAGCGCTGCGTAGAGCGGATTCTGCCGGTGCAGATTCCCGTAACCTGCGAGCCGGAAGCTCTGAAGGCCCAGGCGGTGGTGATTCGTACGAACCTTCTGAAAAAGGCGGAGAAATTTTATGGCATATCAGAACGAGCAGAAGCCGGGGCGGCGGTCCGGGAGGCAGATTTGGAGAAGCTGGGATTTCATGGCCTGGCCGGAGAAGAAGAGCAGCTTTGGAATCGGGAAAACAGGGGACGTTATGAAGAAAAATGCAGCCGCACGGCAGAAGAGACAGCCGGTCAGGTACTGGTGTGGGAGGAGCAGCCGGTGGAGGTTCCCTATCACGCGGTCAGCGCCGGAAAGACCCGGGAGGGAAGCCTGCTGGGTGAGGAGTATCGCTGGCTGGAGTCGGCGTCATGTGACGGGGATACAGAGGCTGCGGATTATCTTCGAATTATGTATCTTCCGGGGCTTGCGCTGCCCGGGATAGAGAGCAGGGACAGCGCGGGCTACGTGACAAAGCTGAGTCTGGACGGGGAAACGCTGACCGGGGAGGACTTCCGGTTTCGTTATGGATTGAATTCCAGCTGCTTTACGGCGGAGGAGACGGAAGAAGGCGTCCGTATCGTCACCCGGGGGCTTGGACACGGCTTTGGAATGAGCCAGTATACCGCCAATCTTATGGCGGCGGAGGGCTGGAAGTACCGGGAAATTCTGGCGTATTTTTATAAAAATCTGGATTGTATAAGCTTCACGGAAAATGGCTATGCTAGGGATAGCATGAAAACAGCGGAATAATTTAGCAGAGGTGAAGCTTATGACAGGAAAAAAGAAGACGAATGGAAGTCCCGCAGGCAAAAGAAGGGCAGCCTTAGCCCTGAGCCTGTGTCTGTTGGCCGGAGTGACCATGTTCGGAATGTATACAGTGGAAAAGACGGAAGAACAGCAGAAGAAGCTGGAGCAGGAAATGGCGGACGCCGAGAAGGCAGTGAAGGCCCGGCAGCAGGAGCTGGCAGAGGCAAAGGCTGCCCGGGAGCAGAAGGAAGCGGAAAAAGCCCAGTCAGAGCGGCAGGCGGCTTCAGGAACGGCATCCAGGGATCGGAGCGGGGAAGAAGAGGCTTCCGCACAGAAGGCCGGGTTGGCAGAAGAAGCGGAGCTGGAGGGAGAATACGCGGAAATAGCTCTGGACGGGCCGGTGGTGATCGAAGAAGCGGTCGCGGGTGCGGAAGCGCCGCCCCTGTCCTTTTCGGCCGAGACGGACAAGCTGCTCTGGCCCATTGCCGGCAATATTCTGGTAGATTACAGTATGGATAAGACGGTTTATTTTCCGACGCTGGATCAGTACAAATACAGTCCGGCCATGATCATAGAAGGGACGCCGGATCAGAGCGTACTGAGCGCTGCGGTGGGGAAGGTGACTTCCATAGAAAATCTGGACGAAACTGGCACAACCCTTACCATGGATATCGGAAATGGGTACGAGGTTATCTACGGACAGCTCAAGGATCCGGTGGTGCAGCAGGGCGATTACGTGCAGACCGGGGATCTGATCGGGTATCTGGCAGAGCCCACCCGCTTTTACAGCAAAGAGGGCTGCAACCTGTATTTTCAGGTGAAAAAAGACGGAGAGAGTGTCAATCCGAAGGAGCTTCTCTCCTGAGAAGATTGGAAGTGGAAGCAATAAGCCGTTCCTTCTGGGGGCGGCTTAATTTTTTGATGGCGCACTCC
>CAKRTY010000087.1 GCA_934402125.1 uncultured Anaerosacchariphilus sp.
CCTGGTCAGGCCCAACTGCTTATAATCTACCGGCTCCATCAGACCGTAAATTCCGCGGTATTCCCCATTTTGAAAAACCTCAATGTATTCCATATGATAGCCATAAAAACCATTGGATTCAATACCCAAAGCCCCGGATTCGTTCCATATATCCTGAGAAAGTTTATCACGTACCTTGGAATCCTCGCTGTACATGGCGTAGAGAAGCCACTCGTCGTCGGTACGCATTCCCAGGAAGGACTGCTTGTTTTTCCGCAAAGCTCCGCTTCCGATCTGATTCTGTTTATACAAAGTCATTTTATAGGATTTCTTCGGATTCAGACGGCTGGATCCACCCCGGATATGGGCGCTCATGACGCTTTCCGTCACCCAGCTTTCCTTGGTATCCGCCGCGTAGAACCGCATACGTCCGTAGATTTCCTCATAGCGGATCTCTTCTCCGCTGTCTGTGGACAGGCTTATCATGGGCAGGCCGGAAAATACCACCTGCACGATCTCATAGCTTCCGCCCTTTATAGCCAGCAACCGGTAAGCCTTTCCCGTCCGTATGGCCTCCTGCTTATCATCTGCCAGAGGATCCTCCAACAGATAGACCTCCGTGCTGCCCGCGCCGTGAAAGGTTCCTGTCTCCCATTCCGGGTCTTCCATATCCACCGGAAGATACCAGGTCCGGCTCTCCACATCGCAGGGAAGCTCCTCGCCGGCAAAATAAAGCGCCGTCAGCAGCTTTTCCCCTTCCCCCGCAGGCTTCAGGCTCTTCATCAGCTTCTCCGACTTTTTGACCGTCAGAACCTGATGCTCCATGCCGGGAGCCTTCACCGGGAACTTCACCAGCCAGATTCCGGTAATCAGAAGCAGCACAAGGCAGACAGCCAGTGCTATCCTTTTTTTCCTCATTTCTGCTCCTTTCCGAAATCATATTTCCTATTTCTTTTGTAGGGAATCAATGCTTCTCAATAAAAATCTTGCGGGTGATAAAGTTGTATACCATTACCACTGCGGTAGCGAAAATCTTCACAACCATGTACGCGTAACGGGAATAAGCCGCCAGCAGGCTGCTCCGGTTCATCAGGCCCTCCAGCCATCCGGTACCCGCCCACATCATAAGCTGGTTAATGCCCAGACCTATCAGGCTTAAGATAACAAATATGGCAAACTGGGCGGTCTTATTGGCCTCCTTGTCCGCGTCAAAGACTACCGTAATGCTTAAGATATAGTTTACTACCGTAGAAATGGTGTAGGAGCAGGCGCTGGAAATGATAGAGGGAATTCCCACAGCCTCCGTCAGCGCCACCATAATAAAATAGTCGATAAAGAAACACAGGAAGCCTACGGCTCCGAATTTGACAATCTGTCCAAATAATTTTTTCATACGTTACTACTCTCCGTTTTCTCTCCATTCTTCCAGGGCCTGAGGGCTCCAGTAATCGGTATAGAAGCCGTAAATGCCCTTTTTCATATATTTCCGGATCTCCCCGGGCTCGTCCACCACATGTACAAACAGATCCAGCTTAAAATCTGCCGCCAGGCCGACGAAATATCCGGTCTTTTTCCATTTGACCGGAACGGTAAAGGCTCCGAAATTCATCTCTTTGGAGTATTTGGCCGCCGTTTCCTCGGCCTCTGTGGTCTTCGAAAGCTGATAAAAAGTAAACAGCCAGTGCTTCATGGGATAAATCGCATTGATTTTATCATAATCCTCTTCATTATACAACTGTACAATCAGACGATCCAGCAGTTTTTCCAGCCCCATTTCCCGGGCAAGCTCCACCAGCTTTCCCATAATCTCCGGCAAATCCGTGTTTTCGTCCTGCTTCACATCCGTAATGAAATACAGCTCCGGATGCTCTGCCCAGATTTCCAGAAGTCCCCGGGCCGTAAGCGTCGTCAGGGTTCCGAAATACTTTTCCCGTTCAAAGGTCGCCAGATCCGGGATCCTGCCGTCATAGGATACGTCAAAAGTATCCTTTTTCCAGTTGTGGCGGCAGACCACCTCTCCGTCCGAGGTTTTAGCCAGATCCACCTCGATCACCCGGAAGCCTTCGGAAATGGATTCCTCCAGGGCGTCCCGGGTATTCGTATAGCGGTACTCGCCCGCATTTCCCAGGGCGTGGGCAATCAGGCAGCTTTCCTCATACCACTGAATTTCATGATTGGCCAGGCTGTCATGGTCTCCCCTGCGGCATACGTTAAGCCAGAATTCCCCCAGAAGCTCCTTCTGCCCCTCCAGGGTGTAGGGTCCGGTCCAGTAGACGCTGACCAGGGTGGTTCCGCCCCGAAAGGCCCGGATTTCACCGCTCTTGGTCACATAGGCCACGTCCGGGCGGCTGCTCTCATAAGTAATATGCTCTGTCTCTGCACTGGCCGGAACCGGCTTTGCCGTAAAGAATACCCGGTCTCCCCGGTGCACCAGATAATAATACTCGTTGGCCGGCAGCTCCTCCGGCAGCGATACCTGCATACCCACCGCCTTCTGCACCACGGTCACGGGAACCTCTGTATACACCTTCGGATTTCCCGCCGCTGTGATGCGTAAGGTCACGGTTCCCGGCGTATGGCCGATCAAAACGCCCTCCGTAGTCACCTCTGCCACTACCGGATCCGAGGATTCATACAAAAGCGTCCCGTCTGCCCATCCGTTCCGGACTTCCGCCTTCGCCGCCACCGGCACCCGCGCCTCCCGGGTATAACGGGTCAGGGTGTAACCGCCCTCCGGCAGGTTCAGGACCCGGATTCCGGTGATGGCGTCTATATAGATGTACCGATAAAGCAGAACGCCTCCTGCTGCCAGAAAAAGGAGCAGGAGGGCTGCTGTTGTGATTATTTTTTTCTTCATATAGTCATTTCCGTCTGTATTTCTAATTCTCTCTGGCTTCCCGCAGTCCCGCCGGACTCATGAAGTCTGTATAAAAGCCGTAAATGCCCCGCTTCATGGATCGTTCCGCTTCCTCCTCCGTATCAATCACATGGATAAACAGATTCAGATCATACTCATTTGCCAGATTTACAAAATAATCGTCTCCCATACACCAGACCGGGGAGGTAAAGGCCCCAAAATCCTTCTCCTGGGAAAAGGCGGCGGCTTCTATCTCTGCCCCCGGCGTATCCGGAAGCTGATAGGTGGTAAACAGCCAGTGGCGGAAGGGATAGATCTCCCGGATCCGATCATAATCCTCTATTCCATAGAGCTGTATAATCAGGTGATCCAGCAGGCTCTCCTGCCCCTGTTCCTTCGCCAGCGCCACCAGCCCCTCCATAACCTCTGAAAGATTCGTGTTCTCGTCCTGCTTCACATCTGTTACAAAATAAAGTTCCGGATGCTCTGCCCAGATATTCAGAAGCTCCCTGCCCGTCAGCGTCGTCAGGGTTCCAAAATACTTTTCCTTTTCAAAGGTCGCCAGATCCGGGATCCTTCCATCATAGGATACCCCGAAATCATCGGAATACCAGGTGTGGCGGCAGACTACTTCCTTATCGGACGTCATGTTCAGATCTACTTCCAGTATTTTATAGCCCTCGGCAATGGACTCTTCCAGGGCGTCTTTCGTATTGGTGTAGGTTTCGTTTCCGGCATTTCCCAGGGCGTGGGCAATCAGACAGCTTTCTTCATACCACTGGATTTCATGATCCTCCAGCTTATCGTGATCCTGTTTCCGGCATACATTGACCCAGAAGGATCCCAGATCCTCCTGTTTTCCGGCTTCTGTATAGGGTCCCACCCAGGATATGCTGATTTTCGCAATACCGCCCTGGTGCGCTTCCAGCACGCCGTCTTCGGAAACGGTTACAATCTCCGGATTGCTGCTTTCATAGGTGAGATTTTCCACCAGTCCGTCCACCGGATCCGGCAGAGCCTGCAGAACAGGCCGATCCCCCGTATGCGCCAGATAATAAAATTCGTTGGACGGCAGCTCCTCCGGCATAGATACCTGCATACTCAGGGCTTTTTGAATCACCGTCACCGGGATTACTTTCTTCACAAAGGGATTGCCCTTCGACTTCACGGTCACAGTGGTGACGCCTGCCTTTTTGGCAATCAGAGTCCCCTCCGCCGTTACCTCTGCCACTTCCGGATCCCCGGTCTGATACGTCAGCTTCTCCGAAGCCAGGGAACCGGTCCGCCGGACCTTCGCTTCGATGGTCTCCTCCACGTCTTCCGTATAACGTACCAGCGTGTATCCCGCCTCCACCATCGGAAGCTGCACACGGATCTCCTTGATCGGAAATACGAACAATCCATAATATACCAGTCCCGTCAGGGCAAGTCCCGCTACTGCCACAAGTACATACTTTATCCTTTTCATACCCTCTCCCTATGGTGTGATAGTAAATAAACTATCCACGCGGTTTTTTCGATCCGCCACGTAATTGTATTCCATTCGCTGATATGCCCTCATCAAATCCGGCTTCTCTGCATTTTTTCCCCAGGCCGTATAGGTGCCGTCCGCAAAGTAATATCCATTTTTCCCCAGAATCGGTATAGATTCCCAGTTCTCCAGCAGCATTCTGTCGTAGGCAGTCAGCTTAAGATTCGCCAGATCCAGAATCTTCGCCCCCAGATAATTGGCGCTTATTTTATCTACCGGCTGTGCCTCTGTCTCATAATTGGTCCAGATAATCAGCGGCGTCACATACTGCTTATCCGCTTCCTCTGCCGTAAGCTCCTTCATGGATTTTCCATAAAGCGTCTCATAAAATTCCGTCTCGATGGCCGCCTGGTGATCGCCGAACATGACAATCATCGTCGGCTCCTCCACCTGTTCAAAGTATTCCACCAGATACTGGAACGCCTCGTCCGACTTTTTCATCAGGGAGAGGTACCGGTCAGCCTGTTCGTATCCGGCCAGATCCCCCTCTGCTTTTATCTCCTCCCGGAAATCCGGGGACTCTTCCTCGTAGCCGCCATGATTCTGCATGGTTACATTAAACACAAACAGCTTCTCTCCCGGATCCTTTTCCTCGTAACGCTCTATCAGCCTCTGATAATCCCCCAGATCGCTCACATAATTGCGCAGAAGCTCGGAATCCCGGAACCCGCCGCTGGATATGAATTCGTCAAAGCCCATATATTGGTACACATTCTTCCGGTTCCAGTTGCCGGAGATATTGGGATGCATGGCCACCGTCGTATAGCCCTGGGCCTTCAGCGTACTGGCCATACCATATTCCTCCGGTTTACAGTAGGCCTGATAGGCGCTGATGACATAAGGCAGAAAGGCCATGCTGTTTCCGGTCAGCACCTCGTACTCCGTATTGCTGGTTCCTCCGCCGAATACCTGCACATACAAATCGCCCTTGATGGTATTTTCTTCCAGGCTCTTTATAAATGGGAAATATTCCTGATTTGTCTGGAAATCCCGGATTACCCGCATATCGGACAGGCTCTCATTCATGATAACAATCAGGTTCACCGGACTGGTATCGGAAGCCGGCCTGCTTTCATACGCCACTGCCTCCGCATCCTCTTTTGTCTCTTCCACCGAATATCCCTCCGGCTTTTCAAAGACCATGGACTTGGCCAGAATGGCTGTGGAGGTGGCGTAGCCGAAATCCTGATAGCTTCCCTCCAGGCTCCACCAGAAAATATCGTCGTCAATCCCGGCCAGCGTGTATTTGATATCATACTTATAAAAAGCCAGCAGCCAGGCTGCCAGACAGAGGGCGTAGCCGCCTGCGGCAATTCCCCGTTTTCCTATCGTCAGCTTTTCAATCCTCGTGTTCCACAGAACCGCCAGGACCAGAAGCAGCAGTACTGCTCCGCAGGCCACAGATTTGGAAAAGGCGATATGGTAATTGGATACCACCGCTGCCGCCGTCCGCCAGGCCGTCAGATCCTGGGGCAGAAGAAGCGGCGCTCCCTTGAACTGCAGGACATAATAATCGACCGTCGCCAGAATATACAGCGCTATCGTTGTTCCGGCTGCCGCAGCCCGGAACCGGTTGAGCACCAGAAACACCAGACCATACAGCAGATAATAAAATACCAGGTTGATCAGCGCCCGTGCGGGGCTGATTGACAGCAGATTCCCTGTTGTCGTTTCAAAGATAAGATAACCGAATACCGGCGTCAACGCCGCCACCGGCCACTTTAATTTTTCTCTCATTTTAACTTCCTCTGTACACTTTCCCGATTGCTTTTTTTCTGATTCAGTATACAGTCTTCTCCCCGGATTGACAAGACTTCCCGCAGACGGTATACTGAATTTTAACAAATCTTAAGAAAGCAGGAGCTATTTTTACATGGAAAAGCTATCCTTTGTGATTCCCTGCTATGGCTCGGAAACCACAATTGAAATTGTTGTAAACGAAATCATAGAAACCATGAAACAGCGGCCGGAATATGATTATGAAATCATTCTGGTCAACGACTGTTCCCCGGATCAGGTATGGACCCGTATCCGCGCGCTGGCCCTTTCCAACCCCCGTATCACCGGAATCGATCTGGCCAAAAATTTCGGCCAGCATGCCGCTCTGATGGCCGGTTACCGGCGGTGTACCGGCGATCTTGTCATCTCACTGGACGACGACGGCCAGACGCCTGCCTGCGAGCTCTTTACCCTGGTGGATAAGATGAAAGAGGGCTGGGACGTGGTATACGCTTCCTATGCCCACAAAATGCACAGCGGCTTCCGCAACTTCGGTACCTGGATGAATGAGCGCATGACCGAAAGTCTCATCGGAAAACCAAAAGGTCTCCGCGTCACCAGCTACTTTATCATGCGGCGCTTCATTGCCGATGAGATTCTCCGTTACGAAAACGCCTACCCCTATATCGAGGGCC
>CAKRTY010000088.1 GCA_934402125.1 uncultured Anaerosacchariphilus sp.
TCGATTACAAGGATACCAACAAATTAAAGAGATACGTATCTGAGAGAGGAAAAATCCTTCCAAGAAGAATCACAGGAAACTGTGCAAAGCACCAGAGAGCTCTGACTGTAGCTATCAAGAGAGCACGTCACATTTCCCTGATGCCGTACGTAATGGACTAATTCATTTACGGGAATCAGACCCCGCAGTCGTAATGGCTGCGGGGTTTTGTTATGAGAGAGGAAAATCATGATTCAAAAGAAAAAGCTGAATCAGTTTTATATAGAGCAATATGAGCGGGCGGGGCGGAAAAAGCCGAAGAAACCGGTAAAGGAAGCGGGCATGCAGGCCAGAATCGCGAAGGTTCAGAAAACGTTGAAGAGCGCCCGACCGGGTCAGATTAATATCCGGACCCTGGAGGAGCTGCACAGGCAGCTGAAGAATACGGCTTCTTATGCGTATCGCAGAAATAAAGAAGAACTCATTGAGAAGCTGAATGAGGATATGCTGCCAAGGCTTGTGGAGCTTGATCTGGGAATGCTGCTGGCAGAGCAAAAGGATGGGCTGAACGGTGAGTTCCTGGCCTGGGCGCGTCGGACCATGCCCTGCGCCATTTGCCAGGAGCCTATGTTTACCCTGTATCCCAGATTCCGCCGGTATAAGGTGAAAAATAAAATTCTGGAGTTGGTGCCTGCCCGACCGGAGATGGAGTTTGCGGAGGTGCGGGAGCTGTCCCGGCATTTCGTGCTGCACATCGGTCCGACCAACAGCGGAAAGACTTTTCAGGCGCTGGAACGTCTGAAAAAGGCAAAAAATGGAAGCTATCTGGGACCTTTGCGTCTGCTTGCCCTGGAGGTTTACGAGCAGATGCACGCCGCAGGCATTCCCTGCACCATGCGGACGGGGCAGGAGTGTATCGAGGAAGAACACAGCGCAGTGACGGCTTCTACCATAGAAATGGCGGATTTCGATGAAAATTACGACATTGCGGTGATTGATGAGGCCCAGCTGGTGGCAGATGTGGATCGAGGCCATTCCTGGACGAAAGCGATTCTGGGACTGCGGGCGGCAGAAATTCATATCTGCATGAGTCCTGCGGCGGAACAGGCTGTCTGCCATCTGATTGAGCTTTGCCAGGATACCTATGAGGTGAAGCGCTATGAGCGGAAGACGGAACTGATTTGTGAGGAGAAGCCTTTTCTCTTTCCGGAGGATGTGCAGGAGGGGGACGCCTTGATTGCGTTTTCTAAAAAATCAGTGCTGGATATAGCCGGGCGGCTGGAGGAAGCGGGAATTGCTTCCAGCGTCATCTACGGCAGCCTGCCCCCGGAGATTCGCCGCCGTCAAACCCGGATGTTCAATAAAGGAAAAACAAAGGTGGCCGTAGCCACGGATGCTATCGGTATGGGGCTGAATCTGCCGGTTCGCCGGATTGTATTCATGCAGACAGATAAGTTTGACGGCGTGAGCAGGCGGCCGTTGCGGATACCTGAGGTCAAACAGATAGCAGGCCGGGCGGGGCGGTTTGGGATTTATGATAAGGGTTATGTGAATGCCCTGGGCGAGCGGGAACTGGAATTTATCCGGGAGCTTTATCAGGCGGCAGAGGAACCGCTGACCCAGGTGAACTTAGGCTTCCCGCAGGTGCTGCTGGATATCGACGCGCCTTTGGACGAGCTGATGAAAATCTGGTATTCTGTTACGCCCTCCGAGCCTTTTGTAAAGGAAAATATTGACGAGGCTCTGTATCTCTATGAGCTGGCGAAGAAATACCGGAATCAGATTGATGGATTTGAGAATAAGCGCCTTGTATACAAGATGATTACCTGTCCGATTGATATTAAGGATCGGAGGGTAGTTCAACTGTGGCTGGACTACTGCAGAAGTTATACGGCAGATGTATCATTGGAAAAGCCTGCTTTTTACCGGGATCGCAAGGGTGGCATTGCCCAGTATGAGACTTATTACAAGCAGCTGGATTTGTATTATCAGTTTTCTCACCGGATGCAGAAGGAGCTGGATGAGGAATGGCTGGCGTCAGAACGGGAAAAGACCGAGATGCGGATTATGAATTATCTGACCCGCGGAAAACAGAATTATATTGCCAGATGCAGATACTGCGGAAAACTTCTGCCGCTGGGCTCGCCCTTCCAGGTATGCGAGGAATGTTATGGGAAGCGTTGAAAAACGCTTCCTTTTTTGTACTGTAAATTGGGTAGAAAGGCAAAAAAAATACAGATTGTATTTAGAAAAAGACAAAAAGAGACAAATTTAATACAGGTTATAGCATAGATGAAGTTGTACTATAAATAGCGTTAAAAATGCAACAAACATAGAAGAGAAATGGTGAAAAGTCACAAAATGACGAGGAAAAGTAAAGAAAAGGGCGGGATAAATTGGCTAATATAACTATATGTTACGGATGAATGTTAAAAAACAACAAGATAGAACAGCTAAAATAATACAACTTCAAAAAAGTATTTTGCTGTATTCTGTTGCAAGTTTTTTACTGCCTGCATATAATAAAGTCATCAACAAGGTTACGGACATAACCCAAGTAAAAAAACAAAACAGGGAGGAAAAAACATGAACAAGCTTTTCAAAAAAGTGACTGCCACAGCACTGGCAGCAACCATGGTTCTGGGAATGACAGCCTGCGGCGGTTCCAAGGACACCACAACAGCAGACAGCTCCAGCTCAGCAGCAACTGAGACTCCGGCAGCAGCAACAGACAACAAGGACATCAAGATCGGCGTTTCCATCTGGTCCTCTACCGACGTACTCGGTTCTCAGTGTAAGCTGATTCTGGACGAGGCAGCAAAGGCACTGGGCGTTCAGGTACAGTATGTTGACCAGGGACATGTATCCGAGAAGGTTACCGCTTCTGTAGAGCAGCTGGTAGCAGCAGGCTGCCAGGGTATCGTCATCTGCAACTCTTCTGATACAGAGATGACTTCCGCAATCAAGACCTGTAACGACAACAAAGTATATCTGGCACAGTTCTTCCGTGTAATCAGCAAGGACAACAGCGCAGACATCTACCAGATGGCTACCGATTCCGCTTACTACATCGGCGCAGTTCACGAGGACGAGCCGGCCAACGGTGAGGCACTGGTAAATATCCTTCTTGAGAAGGGCGACAGAAACATCGGTCTGATTGGCTGGGAGCAGGGAGACGCAACCTGGCTTGGAAGATGGGAAGGCTACAAAGCAGGCGTTGACGCTTGGAACGAAGCGAACCCGGATGACAAGGCTACTCTGTCTGAGCCGCAGTACGCAGGAACAACCTCTGAGGGCGGTTCCAAGGCAGCAGAGGCTCTGATGGCAGCAGACCCGAACCTGGATGCACTGATTCCGGCAGGCGGCGGCGGAGACCCGCTTCAGGGCGCAATCGCAGCTGTAGAGCGTGCAGGCAAGACTCAGGACATCGATATCGTATCCACAGATTTCCTTCCGGACCTGGGAGAGAGACTTGAGAACGGTTCCATGGCTGGTGAGTCCGGCGGACATTACTGCGACCCGCTTATCGCGTTCATGATGGTTTACAACGCAATCAAGGGTAACTACACAGATTTCGCAGGCAAGTTTGAGGACGTTCCGTTCCCGTATCTGTATGTATCATCTGCAGATGACTACAAGGCATACGAGCAGTACTTTGTAGACCAGCTTCCGTACACAGACGAAGAGCTTGTAGCTATGTCTGAGCTGGATCTGGCAGGACTGAAGGAAGCAGCTGCTAAGGTATCTATCGAGGATGCGGCAGCACGTGCAGGCAAATAAATTCTAAGGGCTTAGAGTTTGTAGGAGCCGGTATCGCGCGGCGATACCGGCTCCTATTATCAAAAAAATGAGGTAAAGAGTATGGGTTCTAAAAAGTTGTCGGGAAGTACAAGAGGTTATCTGATTCTGTTGGGTCTGGTTGTACTTTCCTGGGGTATTTTTAAAGTACTGTCACCGCATAACTTCGGCTCCGCGGCAAATATGCTGAATTACTTTCAGGCCAGCCTGATTGCTACCGTAGGCGCGGTGGGATTCTATTTCGTAATGGTAATGGGTATGTTCGACTTCTCCATCGGAGCGAACATCATGCTTTCCGCTATCGTGGGATGCGTATTCGCAACAAGATTCAATCTGGGCTATGTGGGACTGATTGCAGGCTGTATCATCTGCGGCGCTATCGTAGGCGTTCTGAATGGTATCTTCTATGTAAAGCTCCGTATCCCGTCCATGATTGTTACCACCGGTCTGGCTCTGATTTATGAGTCCGTCGCCAACTATATCGCAGGCGGCGTAGAGCAGACACTTCCGGCAAACCTTCGTATGTTCGGACAGATGCCGGGCGACATTATCCTGGCTGTCCTGGCCTGTGTGGTAGCTTACATTTTCCTGAATTATACAAAAATCGGAACTTATACATACGCCATCGGAAGCAACGAGTTTGTTGCCAAGAACATGGGTATCGATGTAAATAAATACAAAGTTCTGGCATTTATCCTGAGCGGCGCTTTTCTGGGCGTTATGGCAATCCTGACCATCAGTTACGGATCTTCCATGGTAGCTGTAACCGGTATGGCGTCCATGAGCCGTAACTTTGTACCGACCATGGGCTGCTTCTTTGGTCTGGCATTTAAGAAATACGGTATGCCGCTGCAGGCCATTGTCATTGGTGAGTTTGTCATCAACATTATTTTCTTCGGTTTTATCGCTCTGGGAGCTCCGACCGCTATCCAGGACGTTATCACCGGTCTGGCGCTGCTGATTATCATTACCCTGACCACCAAGGTGACCAAGGGCGAAATCGTGAAGTAATCGAAGGAGGAAAATGCAATGAGTGAAGTAAGATTACAGGTTAAAAATCTTTGCAAGTCCTTCGGTATTACGAAGGCGGTACAGAATGTATCTTTCAATGTAAATAAAGGCGAGGTTCACGCGCTGATTGGCGAGAACGGATCCGGTAAATCCACACTGACCAATATGCTGACCGGTATCTACAGCATCGACAGCGGTACCTTCGTACTGGATGGAAAAGAAATTCATCCGAAGAATCAGGTAGAGGCCAATGAAGAAGGCGTATCTATCATCGTACAGGAGCTGGGAACTCTGTCCGGCCTGACCGTAGCGGAAAATATTTTCCTGGGCCATGAGGATCAGTTCGTACACTTCGGTATCAAAAATACAAATGCCATGAATAAGAAAGCCACAGAGCTTCTTCATCAGTATGGCTTCGATCGGATCAAGGCGTCCGATATCATTGACGAGTATAATTTCGAGGACAGAAAGCTGGTTGAGATTGTAAAGGCAACCTATTTTGACCCGAAGATTGTTGTTATCGACGAGACTACCACAGCTCTTTCCCAGGAGGGACGTGAGGAGCTGTACAAGCACATGAACCGGATTCGCGAGAGCGGCAATACGGTAATCTTTATCTCCCATGACCTGCCGGAGATTCTGGATAAATCCGATACCATCACCATTCTGCGTGACGGCGTCTATATCGATACGGTAAAGAGCGCAGATGTAAATGAGGACGACTTAAAGCGCCTGATGGTAGGCCGTGAGGTAACCGGCGATTACTATCGTGCGGATTACGGCGAGAAGGTATCCGACGAGGTGGTACTCTCTGTAGAGAATGTAACCGTTCCGGGCCTGATTGAAAATGTCAGCTTCGATCTTCACAAGGGCGAGATCCTGGGCTTCGGCGGACTGTCCGAGTCCGGTATGCATGAGATTGGAAAGGCTATTTTCGGCGCTTCCTATGACAGAACCGGCAAGGTAGTGCTGGCAGACGGAACCGAGATCAACGATATCCCGTCCGCGATTAAGCACAGCATCGCATACACCTCTAAGGACCGTGACAATGAGTCCGTAGTCCTGAATCAGAGCATCGGCGACAATATCTGCCTGCCGTCTCTGGACGAGCTGGCCGGCAAGACCCATATGCTCAGCGATAAGAAGCTGAAGGAATTCTCCAATAAGTTTGCAAAGCAGATGTCTGTTAAGATGGTCAATGTGGATCAGTTTGTATCCGACCTGTCCGGCGGCAACAAGCAGAAGGTGGTACTGGCAAGATGGATTGGAAAGGATTCCGACATTGTTGTGCTGGACAGCCCCACACGAGGAATTGATATTAAGGTAAAACAGGATATCTATCAGCTGATGAACCAGATGAGAAAGAACGGAAAGTCTATCATCATGATTTCCGAGGAGCTGATGGAGCTGATTGGTATGTGCGACCGTATCATAATCATGAAGGACGGTAAGCTCAGCGGCGAGCTGGAGAGAAGTCCGGAGCTGGATGAGAACAGTCTGATTACGATGATGGTATAAGGAGGCAGTTATGGAGAATCAAGTAAAGACAAATACAGAACAGAAAGAGCAGCAGCTCAAGAAATTATCAAAGATGTCGATGATCCGCGCCCTTCTGCCGATTGTAGGACTGATTGTAGTATTCCTGGTATTCAACGTTCTGACCAACTTCAGAATGATGAACAACATGTCTCTTGTGCTTTCTCAGGTATATGTTACAATGATCGCGGCAACAGGCGTATTCTTTATCATGACCATGGGCGGTCTGGACTTTTCCCAGGGCTCTATCCTGGGTATCGCATCCATCGTAGTATGTATGCTGTCCAAAATCAGCATTCCGCTGGCTATCGTAGGCGGTATTGCTGCAGGCGCGGCTATCGGAGCTATCAACGGATACTTCTATGTATGCCGTAAAATTAAATCTTTTATTGTAAC
>CAKRTY010000089.1 GCA_934402125.1 uncultured Anaerosacchariphilus sp.
GAATATGTTCGCCCGTACCAAAAATAATGCGGAATTCGTGCAGACCGTGAAAAAGAACAAGTTTATCTAAAAATGTGTACCGGAAAAAGAACAACATTTTTTCGAAGTTCACTCTTGACTTTTGAAAAAAGAGGACTATAATGCAACCATACTGTTTCATAAGTCAAATGCAATGAACAGGAAACGGATTTTTTTGGAATGCTTTTCAGAGAGTTCCCGGCTGGTGTGAGGGAACAGGCAGAGAAAAGATTCATCCCCTGCAAGCAGTTCAGATGAAGATGTTACAAAAAGTAGTCGGAACCGGAAGCCCGCCGTTATCGGGGCACATGTTCAATCGGGAAGCAGCCGGAATACAAAAGAGACCGGACAGGCTCGAGGACGTGACAGAGTGGTTGGTAGCGATCGAACCAACAAGAGAAGTGGTAACGCGGAGCATTTTAAAGCCTTCGTCTTCTTCAGAGAAATCTGAGAAGACGAGGGCTTTTTTGATAATGAGACAGGCGAAACCAAAGACATAAACACAAAAGACATCGAGGAGGAGTAACATTATGAATACGCTTGTTATCGTAGTAATCGCAGCGGTATGCCTGTTGGCCGGCTACACCTTATATGGCCGCTGGCTGGCCAACAAATGGGGCATTGACCCGAAGGCCAAGACCCCGGCAGCGACCAAGGAGGATGGTCAGGATTATGTACCGACCAACGGCTGGGTCGTATTTGCCCATCAGTTTTCATCTATCGCGGGCGCAGGCCCTGTGACCGGAGCCATTCAGGCAGCAGCCTTTGGCTGGCTTCCGGTATTGCTCTGGATTCTTATCGGAGGCATTTTTTTCGGAGCCGTTACGGACTTCGGAGCGCTGTATGCCAGTGTCAAGAATGAAGGTAAGTCCATGGGACTTCTGATTGAAAAATATATCGGCAAAACCGGACGGAAGCTGTTCCTGCTGTTCTGCTGGCTGTTTACCCTGATTGTTATCGCAGCCTTCGCCGACATGGTAGCCGGAACCTTCAATGCTTATACGGTTACAGAGGAGGGCACAACCGTGCTTGCAGAACTTGCAAATGTCAACGGTGCAGCCGGAAGCATTTCTCTGTTCTTCATGGGATTTGCGGTAGTCTTTGGACTGCTTCAGAAGAAGTTTAACCTGGATGGCTGGAAAGAGGTTGTACTGGGTCTTCTGTTCACCTTCGCATCCCTGGCGCTCGGCATGAATCTGCCGCTGGTAGCAGGCAAGAGCGCGTGGCTGTATGTAACCTTTGCTTATATTTTCCTTGCGTCAGTATTGCCTATGTGGCTGATGAAGCAGCCCCGTGACTATATGACCACCTTCATGTTCGTAGGCATGATTCTCGGCGCGGTAGCCGGACTTCTGGTAGCGCATCCGAACATGAACCTGCCGGTCTACACCGGTTTCCAGAATGAGAAGATGGGAAATCTGTTCCCGATTCTGTTCGTTACCGTAGCCTGCGGCGCGGTATCCGGTTTCCATAGTCTGGTATCCTCCGGAACCTCGTCCAAGACCATTGAAAATGAGAAGGATATGGTAAAGGTTGGTTACGGCGCCATGGTTCTGGAAAGTCTTCTGGCAGTCCTGGCCCTCTGCGTGGCAGGCGCTGCAGCTTCTGCGGACGGAACTGCAGCAGTGGGAACTCCGTTCCAGATTTTCTCCAACGGCGTAGCCGGATTTCTGGAAATGTTTGGTTTGCCGGTCTATGTCGCCCAGTGCTTCATGACCATGTGTGTATCTGCCCTGGCGCTCACCAGCCTGGACGCCGTAGCCCGTATCGGACGTATGTCCTTCCAGGAGCTGTTCAGCGTAGACGATATGGAGCATGCGGAAGGCTGGAGAAAGCTGCTCTGCAATAAATATTTCTCCACCGTGGTTACCCTGCTGTTTGGCTACATCCTGACCCAGATTGGTTATGCCAATATTTGGCCGCTGTTCGGAAGCGCAAACCAGCTCTTAAGCGCTCTGGTACTGATTACCCTCTGTGTATTCCTGAAAGTAACCGGCCGTGAGAACCGTACTCTGTTCCCGCCTCTTATCGTGATGCTTTGTGTAACCTTTACCGCGCTGGTGCAGAGAGCTATCGCCATGGTCAAGGCATTTTCTGCCGGAACCGGTGTCTTCATGGTAGAGGGACTGCAGCTGGTACTGGCAGTTCTGTTGATGCTGTTGGGCGTGATCATCGTGTATACATCCGGCAAGGAGCTTTTTAAGAAGAAGAAAGGCACCGAGACAGCTTAAAAAGTTGATTTTTTGCTTGTAATCTGGCCTGCGTTGTGCTATAATCTAAAAGCTGTTATAGGTACAGCTTAACTGCAGGGACTTGCAGGGATAGCCCGGGATAGCTTGCTGCGGAAACATCGGAACAGCATTGGCCGGGAAACAGAAACCAGAAGTTCACAAAATAATATTGAAGAGGTGAAAATCATGAAGGAAGGAATCCATCCGGAGTATTATCAGGCAACCGTAACCTGCAACTGCGGCAACACATTCGTAACAGGTTCTACAAAGAAGGACATTCACGTGGAGATCTGCTCCAAGTGCCATTCATTCTACACAGGACAGCAGAAGGCAGCAGCAGCTCGCGGACGTATTGATAAATTCAATCGTAAGTACGGCATCACAAAATAATAAGCAACGTGAGTACGGGGTGAGGTTGGACAATCTCACCCCGTTTTGCATACAATAAGAACGCTTAGAGTATGGAGGAAAAGTACGCGTATGAGTACGGCAAGATATTCAGGAATCGGCGGACAGGCGGTTCTGGAGGGCATCATGATGAAGAATCAGGATGTCTATTCCATCGGTGTGCGTAAGCCCGACGGAGAGATTGAAGTACACTTAAGCACCTATGAGGGAATCGGCAATAAAAAGCTGAAGAAGCTTCCGGTTGTGCGGGGCGTCATAAGCTTTGTGGATTCGCTGGTGCTGGGCATGAAGTGCCTGACCTTTTCCGCAAGCTTCTACGATGAGGAAGAGGCGCAGCCGTCCAAGGCGGATATGATGGTAGACAAGCTGTTCGGAGAAAAGGCAGAGAAGGTAGTCATGGGTCTGACTGTGGCCTTTTCCATTGTTATGGCAGTGGCAATTTTCATGGTGCTGCCCTATTTCGCGGCGGCGCTGCTCCGCAAGGTCATTGTGTCGGATACGATTCTGGCGCTGATAGAGGGAGCCATCCGCCTGTTGCTTTTCATCGGATATATCCTGCTGATCTCCCATATGAAGGATATTCAGCGGGTGTTCCAGTATCATGGCGCGGAGCATAAGTGCATCAACTGCGTGGAACACGGCCTGGAGCTGAATGTGGAGAATGTCCGGAACAGCTCCAAGGAGCATAAGCGCTGCGGAACCAGCTTTATGCTGATCGTTATGATTGTCAGCATCATTTTCTTCATCTTTATCCGGGTGGAATCCCCGATTCTCCGGGTTGTATTCCGAATTGCGCTGGTACCGGTGATCGCAGGCGTGTCCTATGAGTTTATCCGTCTGGCCGGAAGAAGTGAGAATAAGCTGGTGCTGGCTTTAAGCCGTCCCGGTATGTGGATGCAGGGCTTAACCACAAAGGAGCCGGAGGACGATATGATCGAGGTGGCTATCGCTGCCGTGGAGGCTGTCTTTGACTGGAGAGCATGGCAGGGCAGAGAACCCCTGGAGACCGAGGCTGAGGTGGTAGACGAGGGCGAGGAAGCCCAGAGACAGGCCGGTGACCTGGAGGAGATTCTGGAGGAAGCCGAAGAGGTTCCGGAGGAGCAGGCATGACGCTCCGGGAGGCCTGGATATTTGGTAAGGAGAGACTAACCGGCGCGAATGTGCCGGAGGCAGAACTGGACGCCTGGTATCTCCTGGAATGGTGTACGGGCGTGAGCCGCAGCCACTATCTGGCGTATCCGGAGGAAGCGATTTCCCCGGAGCAGGAAGAGCAGTATCGGGAGGCCCTTTCCCGGCGGGCGCAGCGGATTCCCCTGCAGCAGATCACCGGGGAGCAGGAATTTATGGGGCTCTCCTTTCTGGTCAATGAGCATGTGCTGATTCCCAGACAGGATACGGAGATTCTGGTGGAGGAGACGGCAAAATTCCTGCAGGACGGGATGCGGTATCTGGATTTGTGTACCGGGTCCGGCTGTATTCTGCTGAGCCTGAAGACCCTGCGGCCCGGCGCGGAGGGCGAGGGAGCGGATTTGTCCCCGGAAGCCCTGAAGGTAGCCGGAAAGAACCGGGAGCGCCTGGGACTGGAGGTCAGACTGACAGAGAGTGATTTATTTGACAAGATAGAGGGCACCTTCGATGTGATCGTGTCCAATCCCCCTTATATCAAAAGGGAGGAGATCGAAAGCCTGATGGACGAGGTGCGGTTTCACGAGCCCTATATGGCCCTGGACGGCCATGAGGACGGCCTGTATTTTTACCGGAGAATCGTGGAGGAAGCGCCGGGATATCTGAAAAAGGGCGGCGGCCTGTTTCTGGAAATCGGCTGGGATCAGGGAGAGAGCGTGCCGGAACTTCTGCGGCAGCAGGGCTTTTCGGACGTAAAGGTAGTAAAGGACCTGGCGGGACTTGACCGGGTCGTAGAAGGATATTACAGATAGAAAGTTTTAATGGAGGAATGAGCATGTTTGACAAGTTGGATGACCTGCTTCTGCGTTACGAGGATATCATGAACGAGCTGAACGAGCCGGACGTGGTCAGTGATCAGGAGCGTTTCCGGAAGCTGATGAAGGAGCAGAGTGATCTGCAGCCTATCGTGGATGCTTATAAGGAATATAAGAAATGCAAGGAGACCGTGGGAGAAAGCCTTTCCATGCTGGAAGAGGAAAATGATGAGGAAATGCGCGAGATGCTGAAAGAGGAGCTGAACGACGCAAAGGCCCGCATCGAGGAGCTGGAGCATACTCTGAAGATTCTGCTTCTGCCCAAAGACCCCAACGACGACAAGAACGTTATCGTGGAAATCCGTGCAGGCGCAGGCGGAGACGAGGCCGCCCTGTTTGCGGCAGAGATTTACCGGATGTATGTCCACTACGCAGAGAGCCGCCGCTGGAAGGTGGAGCTGATGGAGGCGGACGAAATCGGTATCGGCGGTATGAAGAGCGTAACCTTCATGATCAATGGCCAGGGCGCTTATTCTGTTATGAAATACGAGTCCGGCGTACACCGCGTACAGCGTGTGCCGGAGACAGAGTCCGGCGGAAGAATCCATACCTCCACCATTACCGTTGCGGTGATGCCGGAGGCAGAGGAAGTAGACGTACAGATCGACGAGAAGGATATCCGTATTGATGTTATGCGTGCTTCCGGTAACGGCGGACAGTGTGTCAACACCACAGACTCTGCGGTGCGTCTGACCCATTACCCCACCGGAATCGTAGTATACAGCCAGACAGAGAAGTCCCAGCTGCAGAATAAGGCGAAGGCCTTCGCTTTGCTTCGTGCCAAGCTGTATGACATCGAGTGTCAGAAGGCCCACGACGCAGAGGCTGAGGCAAGAAGAAGCCAGATTGGTACGGGAGACCGTTCCGAGAAGATTCGTACCTACAACTTCCCCCAGGGCCGCGTAACCGACCACCGGATTGGCCTGACCCTGTATAAGCTGGATAAGATCATGAACGGAGATATCCAGGAGATCATTGACGCCTGCATCGCGGCCGATCAGGCAGCTAAGCTGGCGAAGATGAACGAGGAGTAATCATTAGTGAGTAATACGCGTATGAGTCAGAAACCCCGCAGTCTTACCATAGACGCACTGAAGGGCGCGGCCATCCTGCTTGTAATGCTGGGCCACGTCCTGGTGTGGAACCATATGGAGGACGGAATCCTCTACGATGTGATAAAAGTCATTCAAATGCCGCTGTTCATTCTGGTCAGCGGCTATTTGTGCGGAATGGGGCAGCCTGTCGCGAGACTGTCTGCCTATGGAACAAAGCTAAAAAAGAGGGCGCTGGCTTACCTGACGCCCTTTTTCTTCTGGATTGTGCTGCAGCACCCGCTCCACCCGTTTTCCAATATAGGGGAGACTCTGTTCGGCCTGGATCGGGGGCTCTGGTTCCTGATGACCCTGTTTCTCTTAACCTGGATGATCTATACGGCGGAGCTTGCGGGCTCCCTGGCAGGGAAAAAACTGGGCAGCAGGGGAGAAATAGGGTGCTTCTGGCTGGTATATCTGGGCCTGGCGGCCTTCGTGGTGCTGGAGACGCTTTGGGGAATCGAATTTCTGAGTCCCGGACTGACCCGGCTGTACCTGCCCTTTTATCTGACCGGCTATCTGGCCGGAAAATACAGGGAAAAACTGGAAGAGAGCCCGGAAATCCTGAAAAATGCCGGAGGTCTTCTGGCGCTTGGAGGGCTTCTTGCCATGGCGGTGTTCCTGGATCTGCAGGATGTGAGCAGCCTTCCGCTGCTGGGGCGGCAGATTGTCGCTTCCTTTCTGGGCTGCATCGCAGTCTGCTGGCTGCTGGTGAAAGGTAAGCCCAACCAGTTCAAAAAGTTTCTGGCCTGGCTGGGAGGCTATACGCTGGAGATCTACGTGGTACATTTCCATTTTGCCACGGTGCTGAACCGGGGGCAGGTTTACGCGCAGTATTCTGCAGGCTGGTTTTTATTTGTGATAGCGTCATTTATTGCCATGAGCGCCATCACGGCGGCAGTGATTGCGGTGACGAAACGGATTCGTCTGCTTGATTTCCTGCTTTATGGAAAATGGCCGGAGAATGGCC
>CAKRTY010000090.1 GCA_934402125.1 uncultured Anaerosacchariphilus sp.
TTGGTATATTCGACCGTCACGTAAATCAGCTTATTCTCGGATTTTTCCGTCTTTACTACCCGATCCACGGTGTTGATGCCGTCTCCTGCCTTCACATAGGAAAGCGTGCTGCTCTTCAGATCGCCATTTTCATCAAAGGCAGTGGCCGCGTCCGCGTCCAGCATACCCTCGGGCAGGATGCTCCGGTTGTCGGCCACCTGCACATCGGTGACCCTGGCCGTCAGACCCGGCAGCTTCGTAAGACCGTTATGTTCCATGTCCATATCTGTACCGACGCTCTTTGCTTTCTCCAGCAGCTTTGCGGAAAAGCTCAGATCCATGGTGTCGCCCGATTCCTCCGCCAGCGCGTTTTCCTTTTCTGCCTCCAGATAACGGCTCCAGTTATAGCAGAGCATGACATCGTCTCCGGTGGTCTCTTCGGTGGGCGTCACGGTCACACCCTGGGCGATTTTCATCGCTTCCTCTTTGGGTATATCGGAGCTTACCCACATTTCCAGTACCAGATGCTCCTCCGGATAGGTCACATACAGCCTCTGATTATAGGCGTCCATCGCCGTTTTCAGGTAGACGCCGTCCCGGCCGTTCACCTTCACCTCTTCCTTGTCCGTCACGTTATAGCTGAGCTTTTCAAAGGAGGTGTCTCCGGTGTCCATATAGTAGCAGCCGATGGTCACGCCGCCCCGGCAGTCCCGGTAGTTGTATTTTCCTTCTTCAGTCTGTACCATGCCGTCAGGCAGATAGGAGGCCTGTACCTTCACGTAATGCTCCGAGTCCGCAGACGCCACAGCGCCGTCCTGCACGCCGTCCTGGCGCTCCTGCTTTGTTTCGTATGCGTAGTTCCCCACCCGGTTATTTTTCAGGCCATAGAGAACGCCTGCGCATACGGTGGTTCCAAGCGCCAGTGTGGCGGCTGCCACGGCTACGGCCAACCGTCTCTTTGGAATGTGGCGGATAGTTTTCCGGTTTCCGGATCTTATATCCGGTTTTGCCAGCTGTTTTTCTACTTCCTGTTCGATCATCTGCCGCATATTCTCCGGCATGTTCGGAAAATCATATTTTATATCTTCTAATTTCATACCCTGCTCCGTCCTTTTCTTTTTTGATACCGCTCGATCCCGTTACTGCGCTGCCTGCCCGGTCAGTTCCCTTCGAAGCCTCTGTCTCGCCCGGGCCAGCCGGTTCTTCACAGTGCTTTCTGTGGCCTCCGTCATGGCGGCGATTTCCCGCACGCTGTAGCCCTCCAGATAATAGAGAGTCACGCTTAAGCGCATTTCCTCCGGCAGTCTGTAGATAGCCTCATAGAGCTCAGAATAGTCCTGCCGCTCCTCCGCCTTCTCCTCCTGTCGGTAATCCTCCAGAGATACCACCCGCTTTCCCCGCCGCATGATACCATAGCATTCGTTGATCAGAATCCGCATAAGCCAGGTTTTCGCATAAGCATCCTTTTTCAATGTATCTAATTTGGAAAATGCCTTTACGATGGCCTCCTGAATGGCGTCGGCGCAGTCCGCGTCGCTGTATAATAAGGTCTTGGCCACATGGTACATGGCGTCCTGCGACGCCAATATCAGTTGTCCCAGTTCTTCTTTTTTCATAGGTTCCTTCCTGCCGGCTTTGGTTGTTTGTCTGCGCGCTGCATTTGTTTTACATAGATTAGATGCATGGGAGCAGGGTTTGGTCGCATGCGTCCGGAAAAAACTTTCCACTGTATTATATCAAAAAACGGCTGTCCGGATCCGACAACCGATCCATTCAGCCGTTTTTATTATTTCATTTTCCGAACTATTCTCCTGCCTTAGTCACCATAATCACTGTTGACCTTATAATCGAGTTTCAGGAACGCGCACATCTTATCTTCAAAATCCATCCTCAGTTCGCTTCCTTCTTCCTCCTTCACCTCGATGGTATACTTATCAGAATGGAAGAATCCGCCAAAGGAAAAACTGCCTGTGGCAATCACATTTCCATCGTAATCAAAGATCCGCATGATATCCTCATCCGCCAGATAATCCTTGGGATTGCCATCTGCATCCATGAATACCGTGTACCAGTCTCTTTCCAGGGTATCTGTTTCCACGATCCGCTCCTGGGCGTATCCGAGGCAGTTATCATTCATGTCATAGTAGCCGTAGGTGGAGCCGCTGATGACGCCCTCCACATCATTGATGGGCTCGTCGGTCACATAGCGCAGGTAAAACCAGGGTTCGTTACTGCCGGTGCTGATGGTGTATTTACTGTTCCAGAAGCCCCGCTCCTGAATGTGTCCGGCTGCCTGTCCGTCCGCCCAGATGTCCGAATCCGCCACAATATCGTCCAGATCCCCTTTCATGGTAAGGACACTGGCATTTTGAAGAGCCTCCTGTCCTTCCTCTGTGGGCGGCAGCTCCTCCTTTGAACTGCCGCAGCCCGTCACGGCCAGAAGCAGCACCGCTGAAATCAGGGCAGTTGCAACCTCTATCTTTCTTTTCATAACATTCTCCTTTTTCGGAAATGATACCGAACTATGAATTCTCTTTCTCGTCGTCTCTCGCAATCTCCCGCGCCACCATAATGGCCATGACGGTCAGCAGAGGCAGATACTGCTCCTCATAGCAGATCACCACGGAATTGTCGAAGACTACATTTTCCAGGGTGAACTCCAGATTCTCCATGATACTGCCCAGCATCCGGTCATTCAGCAGGACGAAGAAATTATGGCCCAGGGAACCTGCGTACTCCCGCAGCACCAGCTTACCCTCTTTGACATTCATGGTAAAGGTATCCCTGATCAGCTGAAACTTCTTTTCCAGTCTGCCGTACTCCTCTCCCCGGTAATAGAAATCGTAGGTGGGAAGGGCGTGAAGAATTCGTTTTTCCACCCGGAAAATCTCGGTATCCTGGGCGTCATAGATGTAAAACTGCTTCAGGGGCATGGTTCCCTCGATATGGTAAATCAGTTCGCCATCTTTGTCCCGCAGATCAAAGCGCTGTCCTATGAGCGAGAAATCCTCGTTAAAGGTATAAACCTGCGAAGGTCTGGCCTCCACCACCGGAAGCACCTCCCCGGTCTTCACGAAATGCTCCATGCTTTTCTGCAGACCCTTCTGCATCAGCATAATATCCGAATGATAACAGATATAGGCCGAAGCATTGGTTCCGAAATCCTCATTTAACGGATGCAGGGGCTCCGTGATTCTCTTTTTTATCATACATGTCAGGAAGGAATAACCGATGTAACCCAGGTTGCCGTCGCCGGTCAGCCAGAAATACAGATAGTCCCCTTCGCTGTTGGGCCCGAAAGCCAACGCGGGCCGCCGCATGGTGCGGAACTTCGCCAGATAGCAGGAGCCAAGGGGCGTCGGCACATCCTTATAGGCCTCATAAAACTCCTCGATTTTTCGCGGATGATCCATGGCAATCATCTGCACCACATCCGTGGACGAATTATAGCTGCCGGGTGACGCCATCATCCACAGGGCGACGCCGATAATCAGAACCACCGTACCCACACTGATAAGAAACGTACTGTAATAGCCTTTCACGATAAACATGGCTCCGGCCACAATCACCACCAGGCTCAGAAGCCGGTAAATCACGTAACGCAGCTTCAGGCTCGCCGACATATCACCGAATTTCATTTTTTCCTCTGACATGAGTTCCCCCTCCTTTGTGCTGAGTGCGATAATATTTTTTATGGAATAGGGGACTCTATAGAAATTTTCTATTCCATAAAAAACAGTGCCGATCGCCGCTTTTTTGCTGCAATTCGACACTATAATTTTACCAGTTTACAGGATCTCTGTCAATTTGGTTTTCATTCCCATTATTTATCTGTCCTATAAAAAAATCTTGACTTTTCACTATCTTTTTCCGTATAATAAGCAACGGACAATTTCATAAGACAAATCAGAACTGGTATAAAATTGGAAACGACACAAGTGCATCGCTCTTGATAACGAACAACACATGTGTCTTTTTTGTACCCATTTTTCAAAAAAGGAGAACAATTTTATGCCAAAAACAAAGTTTCAAAATGTCATTTTCACTCTTATGATGGCCTTTCTCATGGTCTACGCCATGATCTGCTACAATATTTCTCTAAATATCGGCGGAATGACCAACCAGGTATTTTTGATGGCTGTTCACGAAATGATAATTATGTGGCCGGTGGCCTTTCTTCTGGAGTTTTTTGTGGTCGATAATCTGGCCCACAAGCTCGCCTTCCGCATGGTAACGCCGCAGGATCGCCCCATCGTTATCACCTTAGCAATCTCAGTCATGATTATCTGTATTATGTGCCCGGTTATGAGCCTGATTGCAACCCTGCTGTTTAAAAATGCCGGATCTCAGTTTGTCGCTGTATGGCTGCAGACCACTTTCATGAATTTCCCGGTGGCCTTTTTCTGGCAGCTGATGTACTGCGGCCCCTTGATCCGGCTAATTTTTCGGAACTTATTCCCGGAGAAATAACATCTGATCTGTTTCTGCTACTATTTACTGCTCTGCAATCGCTTTCAGGCGCGCCAGCAAGTCACCCTGTAAATAATAGGTCGTCTCAAAATTCAAATACCGCATGGTCTGATCGTCCCACATGATTTTGATCTGGGACGGAAATTCATCGTCGGCGTCCCAGAACTGGAGTAATACCGGGAAAAATGAAAAGGCCGGAATCCGGGCGGTCACATCTGCCCCAGCCAGCCGCGACTGTATCTGTCCGCCCAGACGGATACAGGCCTGTTTTAATGCTTCCGTTTTTCCTGCAAAATAATCGGCATATTTCTGTGAAAAAACATCTGCGCTTGGGCTCGCTCCCGCCGCCGCGAAATTCGCCACCAGCGTCCATTTTCCGCTAAGAGGCGGGAGTTCCTTCCCGTCTCCGTGGCAGAGCATGTCATAGATAGTCATGACCGTCTCATAGGAACGGCATTCCGTATACTCCCCGCCTGTTTTCTCATAGATTGTCCCAGTGCTCCGCGCAATGCGGCAGCGCGTACCGATATAGGTCAGGTACAGATACTGTTCATCTGTTTCCAGATGAAATTTTTCTGCCAGCAACTGCTGATCGTATTTTAAAAAATAGTTCTTTCCAATATCTACCTGCTTATCATAGTTAGACGTTACTTGCTTCATCTTACTCTTACTCCGTAAAGGTGTACCGGATCAGATATCCCTTGGCATCCCCGGTAACAATGGTCACGTCTCCGTTCGGATTCTCGATTCTTTCTAGAATCGGAAATCTGCCATGCTCCTGCACATAGTTCTCCGGGCTCTCAGCCTCAGCCTCGATGAATTCCTTCTTTGCGTGGGTGGCTCCGCCACAGGGGTTTATCGTTTCTACTAAAATCTCGTACTCTTTCATGATACCGACTCCTTTTCTCCGATTGATACCTTTATTATAACCAATCTGTCCGTCGAAATCAAAAGGCATTTTTCTCTTTTTGCTCCGTTTTCTTCTTCAGATACAGATAAAATCCCATGCATATCAGTACTCCCACCGCCGTGGATATGGGCGCGGCGAGGCCGATCCGGGTCAGGCTGGCGTCAGGCTGAATGCTCATGTAATAGGACAGGGGCAGGCGGACCAGAAGGGTCTGTATCATGCCCTGGGCCATGACAAATACCGTTTTGTTGTTACCGTTAAAATAACCCATCATGCTGAACAGGATTGCGGTTCCCAGAGTCTCCGGGGCAAAGCCCTTCAGATAATCATAAGCCCTGGCGATAACTGCCGTATCCGTGGTAAAGAAACCGGAGAGCGTATCGCCCTGCAGAAGTACCAGGACAAATACCACGCTTCCCACAGCCAGGCCTACGCCCATGCCGGTAAAAAGGGACTGCTTCGCCCGTTTGTGCTTGCCCGCTCCCACATTCTGGGAGACAAAGGAAGCCATGGACTGCATCAGGGCGCTGGGTACCAGCATGGCGAAATTGACGATTTTACACGCTACGCCATAGCCGGAGGAGGCCTCCAGACCCAGACGGTTGATAAAGGCACAGAGAGCCAGGAAGGAACACTGGGTCATAATCTCCTGAAAAGCCAGCGGAAGTCCGATTTTCAGGAATCTCGGACACTGGGCATTCCAACGAAAATCCTCTTTTTTGATGTCAAAGGGCAGTCCCCGCTTTACCAGAAGCAGCACTGCAAATACCACGCTGCAGGCCTGCGCTGCCACGGTCGCGATGGCCGCGCCCGCCGCGTCCATATGAAGGCCCGCTACCAGCACCAGATCGCCGACGACATTGATGACACAGGCCACCAGCACAAACAGAAGCGGGGAGCTGCTGTCACCTAAGCCCCGGAAAATGGCTGCCAGCACATTGTAAGCCACGATGAAGAAAATGCCGGCTCCGCAGATCCGCACATAGGACGCAGTCAGGCTCACTGCCTCCGCAGGCGCCTGCATCAGCACCGCAATGGGCTGCGCCAATCCTACCATAATCAGGAACAGCACTACAGAAATCACAGCGAATACCACAGCGCCTCCGCCGATGGCCGGTCCGATGTACCGGGGCCTTTTTTCACCCAGATACCGGGCAATGAGTACCGTGATACCCATAGCCAGCTGGGTCACCGCAAAGGTCACCAGATTCAGCACCTGGCTGCCGGTGGAAACCGCGGAAAGTCCGGAGGTAGAGCCAAAGTGTCCCACCACCAAAAGATCCACCGCACCGTAGGC